>JAUNHF010000020.1:5540-13368 GCA_030524065.1 Deinococcus sp. | reverse complement strand
CTTTGAGTACTGGGCATCCGACTCTGGGTACCGGGCGTCCGAATTTTGGGAATCCGGCTGCTGAAGGTCCGGGGTGGGCTGTTCTCTGTGGCTCATGCCTTACCTTTCTGTCCGGCGGCCTTGCGGGGGGGCCGCGTGCTGTCCGCAGTTGCGGTGGCCTCGGCTTTGGGCTTGCGGGTCGCTGCCCCGTCCTTGCTGGCCGCCTTACGGGGCTTGCGGGTGGGCTTGTCGGCCGCAGCGTCTGCGCTCGCTGCCGGTGCCGCGCTCTGCGGCGCCGGGACCAGGCCCCGGATGCCCCGCAGGTACTCCCCAGTGTAGCTGGTGGGGTGGGCGGCCACTTCTTCGGGGGTGCCGGTGGTCACCACCGTGCCGCCGCGCACGCCGCCTTCGGGGCCCAGGTCAATAATAAAGTCGGCCGACTTCATCACGTCCAGGTTGTGCTCGATGATGACCAGCGTGTTGCCGCCCTCCACCAGTTTTTCCAGCACCAGCATCAGCCGGCGCACGTCTTCAAAGTGGAGGCCCGTGGTGGGCTCGTCCAGAATGTAGATGGTCTTGCCGGTGGCTCTTTTTGCCAGCTCGGTCGCCAGTTTGATGCGCTGCGCCTCGCCGCCAGAAAGCGTGGTGCTGGGCTGCCCGATGCGCATGTAGCCCAGGCCCACATCCAGCAGCAACCGCATCTTGTTCGCAATGGCCGGAATGCTCTCGAAAAACGTGTAGGCGTCTTCTACGGTCATGTTCAGCACGTCGGCAATGGTCTTGTCGTCGTATTTGACTTCAAGTGTTTCGCGGTTGTAGCGCGCCCCTTTGCACACCTCGCACGGCACGTAGATGTCAGGGAGGAAGTTCATCTCGATTTTCATGACGCCGTCGCCCTTGCAGTTCTCGCAGCGCCCACCCTTCACATTGAAGCTGAAACGGCCCGCCTGATAGCCCCGGCGCCGCGCTTCGGGCGTGCGGGTAAACAGGTCACGGATTTCGGTAAAGACGCCCGTGTAGGTGGCCGGGTTGGAGCGCGGTGTGCGCCCGATGGGCGACTGGTCAATCTCGATCACCTTGTCCAGATGGTCCAGGCCCTCCATAC
The DNA here is from genome assembly GCA_030524065.1 of Deinococcus sp. Classification (GTDB taxonomy): domain Bacteria; phylum Deinococcota; class Deinococci; order Deinococcales; family Deinococcaceae; genus Deinococcus. The sequence goes on along the minus strand of JAUNHF010000020.1, from coordinate 12,284 downwards.
GGCTGTATTTGCCGGGGCTGGTCTTGGCGCCGTTCAGGTCGCGGGCCAGCGTGGCGTGCAGGATGTCGTGAATCAGCGTACTTTTGCCCGAGCCGCTGGGGCCGGTCACCACCGTCATGGTGCCCAGTGGAATCTCAATGTCTACATTCTTCAGGTTGTGCTCGGTGGCCCCGAATACGCGCAGGCGCTTGCCGTTGCCGCGGCGGCGCCTACTCGGCAGCGGGATTTCTATCTCGCCGCGCAGGTAGCGCCCGGTCAGGCTGGCGGGGTCGTCCCTCACCTCGGCGGGGGTGCCCGCGGCCACCACCTCGCCGCCGTGAACGCCCGCGCCTGGCCCCATGTCCACCAGGTAGTCGGCTTCCAGCATGGTGTCTTCGTCGTGCTCCACGACCAGCAGGGTATTGCCCAGGTCGCGCAGGTTTTTCAGCGTGCCGATCAGGCGGCTGTTGTCCTTGGGGTGCAGCCCGATGCTGGGTTCGTCCAGCACGTACAGCACGCCGGTCAGGCCGCTGCCCACCTGGGTCGCCAGCCGGATGCGCTGCGCCTCGCCGCCCGACAGGGTGTTGGCGGTGCGGTCCAGCGACAGGTAATCCAGGCCCACATCCACCAGGAATTTCAGCCGGGTGCGGATGGCTTTCTGGATGGGAGCTGCCACCGCCGCGCCGAACTCGTTCAGGCGGTAGTCGCCGCGCTCCGGGAGCGCCGCCTGCGCCGTGCCGCCGAGGTGCTCTGCCAGGTAAGGCAGCACGTCGTCACGGGTCACGGCGTTGTCGGCCAGGCGGCCAAAAAAGGCGTCGGCGTCCAGCACGCTCATGCTGCTCACCTGGGCGATGTTCAGGCCGCCTACCCGCACCGCCAGGATTTCGGGCCGGTAGCGGGTGCCGCCGCAGGTGGGGCAGGGCTGCATCTCCATCATCTCTTCGAGCTTTTCGCGCATGTACTCGGACTCGGTGTCCAGGTAGCGGCGCTCCAGGTTGGGCAGCACGCCTTCGTACTCGGTCATAAAGCGCATGGTTTCCTTGCCGCCCCGGCGGTAGACCACCTCGAATGGCTCGTCTATTCCGTGCAGGATGATGTCCTGGACCTTTTGTGGCAGGTCACGCCAGGCGGCTTTGAGGTCAAATTCCAGGTGCTCGGACAGGGCGCGCAGCTTGTCCCAGTAATAAATCCCGCCGGTACTGCCTTTCTTGGACCAGGGCAAAATGGCCCCGCCCGCAATAGACAGATTCGGGTCAATCACCCGCTCTGCCGAGAATTTCTGCTTGAAGCCCAGGCCCGAGCAGTCGCCGCAGGCCCCGTAAGGGTTGTTGAAACTGAACGAGCGCGGCTCCAGCTCTTCCAGCACGCTGCCGTGTTCGGGGCAGGCGAATTTCTCGGAGTACAGCTCCTCGGCGCCCTCGTCGGGCAGCATCACGCGTAGCAGGCCCTCACCCCGGCGCAGGCCCAGCTCTACACTTTCGGCAATGCGGCTGCGGTCTTCTTCGCGCAGCTTGAGGCGGTCAATCACCACGTCCACGTCGTGCTTCTCGAACTTTTCCAGCTTCAGCTTCTCGGCTTCTTCCAGCTCGTACAGCACGCCGTCCACCCGCACGCGGGCAAAGCCTTCGCGGCGCAGGTCCCCGAACAGCTTGCGGTACTCGCCCTTGCGCCCACGCACCACCGGGGCCAGCAGAATGGCGCGGGCGTCGGCGTAGCCTTCCAGCAGCTTGCCGGTAATCTCGCTGGGGCTTTGGCGCTCGATCTTGCGCCCGCAGGCCGGGCAGTAGGGTGTACCCACGCGGGCGTACAGCAGCCGCAGATAGTCGTGAATCTCGGTGACGGTGCCCACCGTGCTTCTGGGGTTGTGCGAGGTGGTTTTCTGGTCAATCGAGATGGCAGGGGAAAGGCCCTCGATAGACTCCACGTCCGGCTTTTCCATCAGGCCCAGGAACTGCCGGGCGTAGGCGCTTAAGCTCTCTACGTAGCGGCGCTGCCCCTCGGCGTAGATGGTGTCAAAGGCCAGCGTGCTTTTGCCCGACCCCGACACCCCGGTGATCACGATGAACTGGTCACGCGGCAGTTCCACGGTGATGTCTTTGAGGTTATGTTCGCGGGCGCCGCGCACAATCAGGTTGGAGGCGTGGGCAGCGGGCGCGGCGGGCGGGCGCACGTTTCCGGTGCGGCCCGCCGCCTTGGCGGAGTCGGAGGCAGAAGATTTGGGGGTAGAACGCGGCAAAACGGAACTCCTTAAGGGTGGGAGGCAGACCAGCAAGTCGGCCGCAGGGGATTCTGTCTGAGGCGTAGCGGGCAAGTCCAAAGTGGCCCGGAAGGCTAAACATGCCAGTTTATCACCCTGCCTGAGCCGGGTGCCGGGCTGGACGGGATACGGCGGGCTGGACGGGCTACACTGGGCCGGAGTACCCTCATTCAAACGTACAGGTGCTCATCTACCGACTCTGACCGGGCCTCCCCGCTGGGAGCCCGTCCGTTTATTCCATCTACTCTCCACCTCAAGACACACAGGAAGGAGCCTTATTTGACTGTCTTCTACGTCATCCTGGCTCTGTTGGGAATCGCCGCCGCCTTCTGGGCCGGGCGGACGCTGGGCACGCAGCAGCGTGACCGTCTGGAACAACAGCACGAGCAGCAGGCCCTGGAGCGGGCCGAAGCCATCCGCCGCGCCGCTGAAGCCGAAGCCGCGGCGCGGCGTGAGCAGGCGCGCAGCGAGGCGCAGACCGCGCACGCCGCCGCCCTGGCCGACGCCAGAGCGCAGGCGGCGCACCTGCTGGAACAAGCCCGCCACAGCGCCGAGCAGCAGCGCGCCCAGCTGGCCGAGGGCCTGCGCGAGCAGCGCGAGCAGCTGGAAGAGCGCCGCAGCCAACTGACCGAGCAGCACCTGCAATTTCAGGCCCTGCGGGACACCGTCGGTGCCGACCGCGCCCAGCTGGAGCAAGACCGTGAGCGCCTCGCTGCCGAGCGGCAGGCCCTGAAAGCCGAAATGGCCCAGGAGCGCGAGCGTCTGAGCGCCGACCGCCAGGAATACCGCTCTGAGCGCGAGGCGATGAACCGCGAGCTGGAGCGCCAAAGCCGCCGCGCCGAGCAGCTGGACGTGCGCGGCGAACGTCTGGACGCCCTGGAAGAGCGCCTGGAGCGCCAGGCCCGCGACCTGGCCGCCCAGGAAGAAGACCTACAGGCCCGCGCCGCCGCCGCCGAGGCCCACTTGCAGGAGGTGGCCGGTCTGAGCCGCGAAGAAGCCCGCGAGCGGATTCTGGCCGCGCTGGACGCCGAGCTGGAAGAAGAAAAGGCTGCCCGCGTCCGCGCCGCCACCGACCTGAGCAGCAAAGAAATTGCCCGGCAGGCCCGGCACCTGATTGCGCAGGCCATACAGCGCAGCGCCTCGGAAACCAGCGCGCAGCTGTCGGTCAGCGTGGTGCCGATTCCCAGCGACGCCATGAAAGGCCGCCTGATCGGCCGTGAGGGCCGCAACATCCGCGCTTTTGAGGCACTGACCGGCGTGGACCTGATTATTGACGACACCCCCGAAGCGGTGATGCTCAGCAGCTTTAACCCCATCCGCCGGGAGGTGGCGCGGCACGTGCTGGAATCGCTGCTGCAAGACGGCCGCATCCACCCCACCCGCATCGAGGAAATGGTGGGCCGCGCCCAGGAAGACATGCGCACCTTTATTCACACGCAGGGCGAGGAAGCCGCCATTGAAGCGGGCGTGGTGGGCCTCAAGCCGGGGCTGCTGCAACTGCTGGGCCGGATGTATTTCCGCTCCAGCTACGGCCAGAATGTCCTCAAGCACTCGGTGCAGGTGGCGCACCTGACCGGCATCATGGCGGCCGAGCTGGGCCTGGACGCGGCGCTGGCCCGCCGCGCCGGGCTGCTGCACGACATTGGCAAGAGCATTGACCGCGAGGTGGAGGGCACCCACGTGGACATCGGCATCAGCCTGGGCACGCGCTTTGGCGAAGGCGCCGAAGTGATTGACGCCATCGCCCACCACCACGACCCCGAAAACGGCGAGACACTGTACTCGGTGCTGGTGGCCGCTGCCGACGCGATCAGCGCCGCCCGCCCCGGCGCCCGCCGCGAGGAACTGGAAGCCTACACCCGCCGCCTGGAAGCCCTGGAAGAAATCGCCGTGAGCTTTCCCGGAGTGCAGCAGGCCTACGCCATTCAGGCCGGGCGCGAGGTGCGCGTGATCGTGCAGCCGGATCAGGTGAGCGACGCCCAGGCTGCGCTGCTGGCCCGCGACGTGGCCGGGCGCATCGAGCAGGATATGGAGTACCCCGGCCAGGTGCAGGTCACGGTGGTGCGCGAAAGCCGCGCCACCGAGGTGGCGAGGTAGGGGAGAACAGGCGGTGGACAAGGAGCAGAGGGCGGAACGTGGGCGATGACCTGCTTTCCGCCTTCCTTTTTGTGGTTCGCCGCCCCTTTACAATGCTCCCCATGACGCAGACGCAGACACGTTCCCGCCCCCCGGCCGGGTTCTGGCGGCTGGTGCGGCTGCTGGGTGGCCTGGGCACCGGGTTGGCGGTACTGCTGACGCTGGGCACCTGGGGCCTCACGCTGACAGTTGTGCCGGTGCTTGGCAGCTGGCTCTCGCAGGCCGAGACGGGCCTGAACACCCTCAACACCAACATGACCCACCTGACCGCCTCGCTGGAGCCGCTGGACATTCTGGCCCGGCCCGAGACGCTGGCCGCTGTGCGCTCGGTCGGCGACCTGGCCGACCGCGCCCAGGAAGCCCCGCTGATCGGCTTGTTTCTAACCCAAAACGGCGTGACCGAACAGGCCCTGCGCGAGTTTCAGACCGTGACCGACAACTGGGCCACGCTGCTGGAAAACCGCCCCAGCGTGCCGGAGTTGCGTGCCCAGCAGGCCGAGGTTCAGGCTTGGCTACAGCGTGCCCAGACGGCCCAGCGCTGGCTGACCCCAGCCGCCTGGCTGCTGAACCTGGGCACCCTGCTGCTGGGCGGCTGGTTCCTGGCCGGACAATGGGCCCCGATGAGAAGTGAGCCAGTCAGCACTTGGCCGGTCAGCACTCGGCTGACTAGCAGGTGGCCGCGCCACGGGTGGCCGATCGGCGGACGCCGGGCTGAAAAGACGGCGCCAGGTCCGCCCCCTAGTCCAGAGCGGGCGCCTCCGTGGCCGGTTTATCGGGGTCGGCGGTCCAGGCCAGCACCCGGTTGCGGCCGCCGCGCTTGGCGGCATACAGGGCTTCGTCGGCCTGCCGGACCAGCGAGGCGGGCGTGCCGCCCTGATTCAGGGTCGCGACCCCCACCGACATGGTCACGCGGCCCAGTGACAGGCCAGCGTGCTTCAGGGTCCAGCCGGCCACCTGCGCGCGCAGGGCTTCGGCGCGCCGCAGGGCTTGTGCGGCCCCGACGCCGGGCAGAATCAGGCTGAACTCCTCGCCGCCGGGCCGGCAGGCCGCCTCGCCGGGGTGCAGCGCCGCTTCGCGCAGGGCCGCGCCCACCTGCACCAGCACGGCGTCGCCGGCATCATGGCCGAAGGTGTCGTTGAACCGCTTGAAATGGTCCACGTCCAGCGCCAGCAGGCTGAGCGGCTCGCCGCTGCTCAGGGCCCGGGCCACGCTGGCGGCCAGATGATCCTCGTAGTAGCGGCGGTTGTACAGGCCCGTCAGGGCGTCACGGATGGACTGCTGGCGCAGCTGATCTTGCAGCTGCAGCGCGTCCAGCGACAGCGACAGCTGCCGCGACAGGCTGCCCAGCGCGTGCCGGGTGGCCGGGGTGGGTTCGCCGGCCAGGGTAATGCGCAGTAGTCCCAGCGCCTCGCCGTGGGCCGTCAGCGGCAAGCAGGTGTAGGGGGCGTGGCCGTCCATCTTCAGGCAGGGCGGCATCAGCGCCCGCTCGCCCGGCCACAGCCCCTCGCCCCGGCGCAGGGCCCAGCAGTCCTGCGGCGCCTGGCTGCGGGCGTCTTCCTCTGCCTGGGTGCCCCAGTGGGCCAGCGGACGTAGCAGATTGCGCGACGCAGCGTACACGAACAGCGTGCCGGACGACGCCGGGAGCAGCTGCGGCAACACACGCGCCACGATTTCCCCGCCTTCATCTAGGCTGCGGGCCGACAGCAGCAGGTCATTCAGTTGCCCCAGATGGCGCAGCAGCGCGCCCTGTTCTTCTAGGTCGGCGGTGCGCGCCTGGGCCTGGGCGCGGGCCTCACTCAGCTGAGCGCCCATCTCGTTAAAGGCCTGGGCGAGGTCGCGCTGCTCACTCAGCTGCACGGCGGGCAGCGCGGTCCACTGTCCCTGGGCCAGTTGCCGGGCGGCCAGGGTCACGGCGCTGAACTGCCGCGCCAGCCAGCCCGCTCCCCACCAAGCAGCCCCGGCGGCCACCAGCAGCAGGGTCAGGGCCGTCAGCAGCAGGGTGAGCTGTAGCCGCTGCGCCTGCGCCGCCGCCTCGGACCGGTGCGCCTCTAGGGCGCGGTGGACCAGCTGGTCATAGGCGGCTTTCTCGGCGCGGACGGCGTCAATCAGGCGTTTGCCGTCGCCGCGGGCCACAATCGCTTCGGCCTCTTCCTTGGAGCGCGGGCGCGTGTCTATCTCCGGCTCGGCCACCTGCACCTGCCAGCGGTCCAGCAGGCGGCGCAGGTTCTGCACATGCTCCAGCCGCTCGGGGCTGCCGGTGCGCTGGGCGGTGGCGGCCAACCCGTTGAGCGTCTGGGGCAACTGAGCGCGGGCCGAGATGTACGGTTCCAAAAAGGCTTGGTTGCCGGCAATCACGTACCCCCGCAGGCCGG
>JAUNHF010000020.1:0-5440 GCA_030524065.1 Deinococcus sp. | reverse complement strand
CTGCTGCGCCTGATGAATGTACTGTTCGGCCTGAGCGTTGGCGTGCAGGGCGCGGTTCAGCAACCATCCAGATGTCAGCAGCAGCGCCACAAACGGCACCTGAAGAAGCAGGAGGAAAGCGCGCAGGGTCATATGGGCGCAGCTTAGGGGCCAGAGGGTGGCAGCCCCCTGACAGTGGGCCGCGTGACCAAGCATGAAGGTCCTCCCTGGGCGCTGCGCCGCTGTGGCACACTGGGGCGCATGACCCACGCTTCCGAACTCGACCCCCAGATTCTGGAATTGCTGCAGCGGATGTTCGACCTGGCCCGCGCCGGCGAAGCAGCCGAGGTAAGGCAGTGGCTGGAAAAAGGCGTGCCGGCCAACCTGACCAATGAAAAGGGCGACACCCTGCTGATGCTGGCGGCCTACAACGGCCAGCCGGAAGTGGTGCGTGTGCTACTGGAAGCCGGCGCCGACGCGGGCCGCGCCAACGACCGGGGGCAGACTCCGCTGCAAGCGGCGGCCTTTAAGGGCGACCTGGACATGGTGCGCCTGATGCTGGACCTGGGTGTGGACGTGGACAGCCCCGGCCCCGATGGCCGCACGGCCCTGTTCCTGGCGGCGATGTTTGACCGCACCGAGATGCTGGACCTCTTGCTGGAGCGCGGCGCCGACCTGAACGCCCGCGACGCCGCTGGGTTTGGCGTTCTGGACGCCGCCCGGCAACTGGGCGCAGAGGGTACGGCGGCGCGGCTGGCTGAGCTGATAGAAGCGGGTACATCGGCCGCTGAGCGCCGCAGCTGAGCGCTGGCCCCAGAAATGTTCCTACAGGGTGTCCCTACAGGGAGACGCGCTTGCCCAGTTCGCGCAGCCACAGGTACAGCGGCAGCCCGAACGACGGCCCCACCAGCAGGGTGCCCAGCGCCGCCAGCCAGCGGTGCGGCACCGTCCGGTGGGTTTCGGCCGCCACAAGGACCAGGGCGGTCGCGGCGGTGACAGCCACATCGGCCCAGGCGAACGCTGAGATTCGGGACTGGACGATTTCTTCCCACAGCAGCCCCAGATGCAGGCCATGTTCCAGCAGCCAGGGAACAAACTGCGACAGCGGCAGAAACAATCCCAGGGCGGCCAGCGCCAGATAGGCATACAATTTGGCTTCGTGGGTCATGCGCCATGCTGGCAGTGGCCTGTCTGCGGTGGGTCAGCTGCCTGGGCCGCGTGCTATCCTATAACCCCGTGAGCCTAGCGCCACGGCTTTTTTTATGGGTCTGCCTCTGCGCTGGCCCCCGACCAGAAAAGCCGGCGGCGCTGCTGGGTCATTTTCCCGAGTTTTTCCTCTCCCGCTTTCCAGCCAAGGAGTTCAGTATGAAATATATCTTCGTTACCGGCGGCGTGGTCAGCAGCCTCGGCAAGGGCATCGCCAGCGCCAGCCTGGGCGCTTTGCTGCGGGCCCGTGGCTACAAAGTCACCGCTGTCAAGATCGACCCTTACATCAACATAGACGCCGGCACCATGCGTCCCTACGAGCACGGCGAGTGCTTCGTGACCGCCTCGGGGGCCGAGACCGACCTGGACATCGGCAACTACGAGCGGTTCCTGGACCTGGATATTCCTCAGGGCAGCAACATCACCACTGGGCAGGTGTACCAGGAAGTGATCCGCAAGGAGCGGGCCGGCGATTACCTCTCGCAGACCGTGCAGGTGATTCCGCACGTGACCGACGAGATCAAGCGCCGCATTCGCACCGCTGGCGAGAGCGCCGGGGCCGAAATCGTGCTGATCGAGGTGGGCGGCACCGTGGGCGACATCGAATCGCTGCCGTTCCTGGAAGCCATCCGCCAGTTCCGCTTTGACGAAGGCGAGAGGGATGTGCTGTACCTGCACCTCACGCTGGTGCCGTACCTGGGCACCTCCAACGAGTTCAAGACCAAGCCCACCCAGCACTCGGTGGCGGCGCTCAGAAGCTACGGCATCAGCCCCGACATCGTGATGGTGCGTTCCAAAGAAAAGCTGCCTGCGGACATCACCCGCAAGATCGCTGCCTTTACCAGCGTGCGTGAAAACCGCGTCTTTTCCAGCTACGACGTGCCGCACATCTACGAAGTGCCGCTTACCCTTGAGGAGCAGGGCCTGGGCAAAGCGGTCGAGGACCTGCTGGGCCTGGAGCGCACCCACCCCAACCTGAACGTGTGGGCAAACGCCGTCAAGACCCTCAAAGCGCCAAAAAATGAAGTCACCATCGCCATCGCGGGCAAGTACACCGCCATGCCCGACGCTTATCTCAGCCTGCTGGAATCGCTCACGCACGCTGGAGTCGCCAACGACGCCCACGTGAACGTGAAATGGGTGAATGCCGAGGAACTGGCCGAGGGAAGCGAGAATATCGAAGCCCTGCTGGGCGACGCCGACGGCATCTTGGTGCCGGGCGGCTTTGGCATTCGCGGGATTGAGGGCAAGGTCCGCGCCGCCGAGTACGCCCGCGAGCGCGGCGTGCCTTACCTGGGCGTGTGCCTGGGCATGCAGGTGGCTGTGATCGAGTACGCCCGCCACAAGGCCGGCATCAAGGACGCCAACTCCTCCGAGTTTGACCCCTACGCCGAGCATAAGGTGATTGACCTGATGCCCGAGCAGCTGGAAGTGGACGGCATGGGCGGCACCATGCGCCTGGGCGACTGGCCCATGCAGCTGGCTGCCGGGACCCAAGTGGCCGAGATGTACGGCGTGCCCCAGGGCGGCACCGTGACCGAGCGCCACCGCCACCGCTACGAGGTGAACCCCCAGTACGTGCCGCAGTTGCAGGAAGCTGGACTGGTCATCAGCGGCGTGACGCCTGGGGTCGAGGGACGCGGCGCGGGGCTGGTCGAAACGGTAGAGTTGCCCCGCAGCGAGCACCCCTACTACGTGGCGCTCCAGGCCCACCCCGAGTTCAAGAGCCGCCCGATGCGCCCCAGCCCACCTTTTGCCGGTCTGGTAGAAGCGGCCCTGAAGCGCAAGCAGCCAAGCGAGCCGGCCCCAGCCTGAGCTCAGTCTTCTGCGGCGTCTCTGCCCGGCCTGCTGCGTTCTCTCCACCTTTGGGAGGACGCGGCGGGCCGGGCCTCCGTTTAGGCTGCCGGTATGCAAAGAGAGACCGTGCCCAGCTCCCCACATCGAGACTTTCGCCGTGACGAACGCCGTAAGCTACTGGCCGGTGTGGTGGCCGGCCTGCAAAACCGCTTCCTGCCCCAGGTAGACCTGACCGTGATGCGGGTAGCGGTGCTGGTGCTCAGCTTGCTGACCGGCGCGGCTCCCTTTCTCGCCCTGGGGTACGCGCTGCTGTGGGTGCTGGCTCCAGCAGAGTAAACAGTCAGTTGCGGCGCCCCTGGCCCGGGCCGCCGCCTACGCCTGAAAAGCCCTTGTTCCGTCCGCTACTCTGCCATCTGTGCAGGGGCCTGCTGTATGCGGAAGCGGGTGCAGGTTACATCACAGGCCGCCGGCCAGCTCGGCGTCGTTGGCGCGGCGAAAGGGCAGGTACTCCGGGGTCCACTGGTGCGCCCGGATAAATTCCCTCAGGGCGGCGTCCGACATGTTGCGGATGCGGCGCTCGGCGCTGACCCCCTCGCTGACGGCCTGGCGCGCCACCCGCACAGCCACTTCCTCGCTGACGGCCCGCAGCTGGCTGACCGCAGGGAACACCGCGCCTTCCCCAGCGTGCACCGCCGTCCAGTCGGCCAGGGTCTGCGCCGCTTCCATCACCATGCCGTCGGTGATCTCGCGGGCGCGGCTCATCACGGCGCCAAAGCCCAGCCCCGGGAAGATAAAGGCGTTGTTGCCCTGGCCGATGCGGTACTCGCGCCCGCCATATTCAATCGGCTGAAAGGGGCTGCCGGTGGCGATGATCGCCTGACCGTCTGTCCAGCGCAGCAGGTCGGCGGGGTGCGCCTCAATGTGGCTGGTGGGGTTAGACAGCGGAAAGATGATGGGCCGCTCGGTGTGCGCCTGCATGGCCGCCACCAGTTCTTCACCGAACAGGCCCGCTGCGCCGGTCAGACCCAGGATGGCTGTAGCGCGGGCGTTCCTTACCGTTTCCAGCAGCGTAGGCTGCTCGCCGGCCACGGTCCAGCCCTCTATGGCGCTGCGCGGCTGAATAAAGGCCTGCTGGAAAGCGTCGGCTTCGTAGTTCATTCCTTCGGTCATCAGGCCGGTGCGGGACACCACGAACAGCCGCCCGCGCACCTGCTCGTCGCTGAGGCCCTCGCGCAGCAGGCCCTGGCGAATCATGCTTGCCACGCCGATGCCGCCGGCGCCGTTGCCCACCACCACGAACACCTGATCCGAGAGCCGCTCGCCCTTGAGCTGCGCGGCGCGGATCAGGCCGGCCACCGCCATCGCGCCGGTGCCCTGAATATCGTCGTTGAAGCTGGGCACCACCCGGCGGTAGCGTTCCAGCACATGAAATGCCGTGCCCCGCGCAAAATCTTCCCACTGGATGATCGCCTGCGGGTAGCGCTCCGCCACAGCCTCCACGAAGCGGTCCAGAAAATCGTCGTACTGCCGGCCGGTCAGGCGGCGGTGGTGCTGGCCCAGGTACAGCGGATCGGCCAGCAGGTCTTCGCGGTCGGTGCCCACGTCCAGCTCTACGGGCAGGGTTTTGTCCAGGCCCAGGCCGCCGCCCGCCACGTACAAGCTCAGCTTGCCGATAGAAATCGCCATGCCCCCAAAACCCTGGTCCCCGATGCCCAGAATGGCGCTGGAATCGGTCGCCACGATCATCCGCACGTCGTTCAGCGGTACGTTGTCCAGCACTTCATCCACGTGCTCAATGTCCTCGGTGCTCACCGCCAGCCCGCGTGGGTAGCGGTAAATATCCGAGAAGTTCTTGACTGCCTCGCCCACCGTGGGGGTGTACAGAATCGGCAGCATCTCTTCGAGGTGGTCCAGCAGCAGCGCATAAAACAGTACTTCGTTGCGGTCTTGCAGGGCGCGCAGGAACTCGTGGCGCCCGAAATCGCTGGTCTGCTTGGCGTAGGAATTGTAGGTGCGGGTCTTTTGCTCCTGCATGGTGCTGGTGTGTGGGGGCACCAGCCCTTCGATGTTCAGGGCGCGGCGCTCCTCGCGCGAAAAGCCGGTGGATTTGTTCAGCAAAGGAATTTGCAGCAGGGGAAAGCCGGTTACATGGACTTCGACGTAGCGTTGCCCGTGCTCGTCACGTTTGACGTCGTAGTAGCGGGTCAGTTGGTTGGGGCTGGACATGCGCTACAGCATAGTTGAAGCGCAGTTGGGTTGTGCCAGCTGAGGTGTGGCTGAGGTGTGCCGGTTAAATTGTGCTGTCAAGGTGCGCTTGCCGGATAGGGGCCACCGGCAAGCAAAGAAAGCTCTGTCCGCCGGCCTTCAGGAAGGCTGCTGGCTGGCCGCAAAGCGCTGGCGCAGCTGCTCAAAGCCCGCTCTGATTTTTTCTTCGGGTAGCACCAGTTGGCTGGCGGTA
>JAUNHF010000380.1 GCA_030524065.1 Deinococcus sp. | reverse complement strand
GTACTGACCGCGTCCCTGAAGCAGCAACCAGCCTGCCGCCTGCAATTCGCGTAGATGGTGGTACAGCTTGCCGCCTACCGCCAGCCCAGGGTCGGCCTGCAACTCGGTGGTGCTGCGGCTTCCGTGCAGCACGGCCCGCAAGATTGCCAAACGCAGAGGATGCCCCAGGGCCGCCAGCACGGGTGCAGCTCCCTCCCAGTCGCTTTGGAGCAGCGCAGCCGTGTCCTCGAACTCTTTCCAGCCCCAATGCTCACCTGTCGGCAGATAAACGTGACCTGCATACAGCAACGCGCCATCTGGAAAGTCGGTCTTGAGGCGGTTCAAGGCCCAGAACGGGTCTTCGTCGGTGGGCGTGTCGGTTCGGGTGAGCGCAGTCTCTCGTCCTTCCAGCGCCGAAACCCGCCTCTCCAGTTCAGCGAGGCGGGCAGCGAGGTCGGTGGGGTCAGTCATTCGGACAGTTTAATGTCCCAATGCTTCCAGTAGCTTTTCTTGCGCTTTGGGGTCGGTCAGGGTCGCCAGCATGAAGTCCTCAAGCCCATGGCTGAATCCAGCATAGAGATCGAGCGGAATGTTTCGGAACATGATGCTGTAGACGACACGGTTGCCATTTTTGAATTCCAGGGCGAAATTGTTGGTCAGCACGCCCGCGCCGAGGCTGCCACCCTTGGCGTAGAGCGCGGTGAACACCGTTCTATTGGCTGGATTGGCCCGCAGCGGCCACCCCAGGTGACGGCGCATGACGGCAAGTTCGGCGGGTGCAAAACCCTGCCCCGTCAGGACGGAAGCCATCAGGCTGGCATATTCCCCGGCACTGCCCAGGGGCGGAGTCCGGTTTGCCAGAGCCATGGCCTGTGCCAATTCTGCCGGGCTGACCTGCCGATTCAGCGGAGCAGGTTGCCGCAGAGCGGGCATGTGACGCACCTGCTCGGCCCAGTACCAGTCGCGCTCCCGCCGCTCGCCGGGCGAAAGCAGAAGATACTTTTTGCCCTCCTTTTCCCAGGCCGTGAACATGCCTGCAATGGGGCCGATGTCGCCCTGCTGCCTGAGGCCCAGCGCGGCGCTGGTGTCCGTTACGGCGTTTTTGCCCAGCCTGTTCAGCAGGGCGTCGGTGGCGGCGTTGTCGCTCGTCTCTACCATGAAGCGGGCCAGAGCATCGAGCGAAACAGTCTTTTGGCTATCCTGGGCGCGGCCTGACTTATCGGCAGGAATCTTCAGGGCCTGGAGAGAGTTGGCGTGTGCTCCGCCATCTGTACCGGGCAGATAGAACTGCTCCCACTCGGCAAGCGTGACGCTGGCGTTGGGGTCGAGTCGACCCGCAGCGACCGCCCGCGCATAAGCGGCCAGCACCACGATTTTCATGGAACTGGCCAGCGGCATCGGCTGCTTGGCATTCCATGACAGGACGTCCTGCCGACTCCTCTCCTTGGAAATATCGACAATCTGAATCGCCACGTCCTGGGGCTGCATCCTGATGAAGGTGTAAAAGGGCGTAAGGGGGTCGCTCGCTCCACCAGCCTGAGCAAGAGAAGCCAGCAGGGTCACTGTTAGCGTCAGCAGCTTTCGCATGGAATTACAATATTTTTTAAAAATGTAAAAGTCAAGCCAAAAGCTGCCCCGCCACAAGAGCGGGAGATTTCGTGAAGGAAAGAGCGGCCAACTATGAACCGCTCCCACTCTCCTCAGCGCTTGTCGCCTACCCACAGCCCTGCGATGCCGAAGGTCAGGGCGCGGTAGCGGG
>JAUNHF010000379.1 GCA_030524065.1 Deinococcus sp. | reverse complement strand
AACCCTCGACCTACGGTTTTGGAGACCGCCGCTCTACCAACTGAGCTAAGAACCCGCGTTCCGTCTTTGGGCCGTACACCCAAAGGCTGAAACAGTTTAGCAGGGTCCGCTGCCACGTGCAAGAGGACCAGGGAGCCGGGATATCTGTCACGTCCCCCTACGGGCCGCTGCTGAGACGCCAAAGCAGGGGTGTGGGAGGAGCAGCAGCCTTTTCCTGAACCCAGAACCGGGGACCGGGGGACTGGGCTAGAGCAGCCCGCCGCCCAGGAACAGGCGCAGCGCCGCCAGGCCAATCACCACCGCGTTGAAGGTGGCCGCGCCCCGGTCACGGGCCAGTACGCCCAGCAGCAGCCCGAGCAGGGCCGGCGGCAGCGCAGCGAACCAGTTGACCCAGCCCAGCAACGGCAGAAATCCGGCAAACAGGCCCAGCAGGCCCAGCGCGCCCAGCAGGATAGAAAATGCTCTCATGCCCTGGAGTACGCGCCAGGCTGACGGAAAGTTGCCTCCGTGTGGGCATTGGGAAAGGTACGAATGCCGGGAAATAAGCCATCTGGCGCAGGAACCCTTCCGCCTGCCGGGTGTAGCCTGAGCAGCGTGACTTCCCCCAGCCGCAAACGGCCTGCCCAGGGCTCATCTCAGCGCCCGCCTTCCCAGCGTTCTTCTGCTCAGCGCCTGCCCGCCGGGGCGCGGCAACGTGCCCCCCAGGTGCTGGCCTCGCTGCGCGGGCTGTATCCGGATGCCCGCACCGAGCTGGAATTCCGCAATCCTTTTGAGCTGCTGGTCGCCACTGTGCTGAGCGCCCAGGCCACCGATGTGAGCGTGAATGCCGCCACGCCAGCGCTGTTTGCCGCCTATCCTGATGCGGCGGCGCTCAGCCTAGCTGAACCGGAAGACATAGAGCCCTACATTCGCCGGATTGGGCTGTACCGCGCCAAGGCCAAGAACCTGGCCCGGCTGGCCCGGCAGTTGGTGGAGCGCCACGGGGGCGAAGTGCCGGACGACTTTGAGGCAGTGGTGGCCCTGGCCGGGGCTGGGCGCAAGACGGCCAACGTGGTGCTGAGCAACGCCTACGGCCGGCCGGCCATCGCGGTGGATACCCATGTGGGCCGCCTCTCGCGCCGCTTGGGGCTCAGCACCCAGACCGATCCCGACAAAGTGGAAGCCGACCTGATGCGGCTTTTCCCAGAAGGCGACTGGATTTTCCTGCACCACGCGCTGATTCTGCATGGGCGGCGCGTCTGCTTGGCCCGCAGGCCGCTGTGTGAGCAGTGCCTGATGGCGGACTTTTGCCCCAAGGTCGGCGTAGAGCCCCGCTGATGCGCCGGCCTCGCTACTCCCGGCAGGTGGGGCTGTTTTTGGCGGCCAGTTTTTCGTTTGGGCTGTCGCAGGCCTTCGTCATGCTGTTTTTGAACTTTTACCTGCGGGCGCTGGGGCTGGGGCCGGAGTGGCAGGGCATCATCAACGCGCTTCCGGCACTGACGCTGGCCGCCGTCAGCCTGCCGCTGGTGGTGCTGGCGCGGCGGCTGAGCAACGCGCGGGTGTTGCAGCTGGGCGCGGTACTCAGCGTCCTGGGCCTGACCCTGCTGGCCCTGGCACCGGGGGCCGCGATGGCCGTGGCAGGAGCACTGCTGCAAGGTGTGGGCAGCGCCGCGCTGGCCGTGTCCGGAGCGCCCTTTATGGCGAACAATTCCACCGAAAAGACCCGCGTGGGCCTGTTCACGCTGCAAAGTGCACTGATGGT
>JAUNHF010000378.1 GCA_030524065.1 Deinococcus sp. | reverse complement strand
GCGCCGTGCAGCTGGGCCTGCTGGCACTGGTGGTCGCCCTGATCGGGGCGCTGCGGCTGACCGGAGGCGGGGCATGAACGGCTGGCTGTGGCTGGGGCTGGCGGGCCTGTTCGAGATAGGCATGGCGACGGCGCTGAAACTGAGCCAGACCCAGGGCCATTTCCGCCTGGCCTTCTTGGTGCTGGCGGTACTCAGCTTCGAGTGCCTGGCGCGGGCCATCCGCACGGTTCCGCTGGGCACGGCCTACGCCATCTGGACCGGGATCGGGGCGGTGGGGGCAATGATTCTGGGCGCGGCACTGTTCGGAGAACCCCTAAGTCCGCTGCGCCTGGGTCTGCTGGCTGCCCTGGTCGCCGCACTGGTGGGCCTCAAGCTGGCGAGCCCGGCCGGCGAGGGGCCGGACCCCGCAGCTAGCGCCCGGAATTGAGCGTAGGCTGGGCACCGCGCTCGGAGGTCAGCACCACCAGTAAGTTGTTGACCAGCTCGGCGCGGTTCTCGCGGTCCAGGTCCACCACGCCGTCGCGTTCCAGACGCTCTATCGCCATCTGGACCATGCCCACTGCCCCTTCCACGATCACCTGCCGGGCTTGCAGCACCGCTTCGGCCTGCTGGCGCTGAAGCATGGCGGAAGCGATTTCCGGCGCGTAGGCCAGGTGGCTGATGCGGGCGTCCAGCACCTCGACCCCGGCCAGGGCCAAGCGGGCCTGCAGGTCTTCGCGCAGGTAGTGGGCCACTTCGTCGGGACGGCCGCGCAGGCTGACCACCGGCTGACCGTCATCGTCCAGGCCATAGGCTTCGTAGGCAAAAGCGGTGCCCAGGTGCCGCAGCGCCGTTTCGGCCTGCACATCCACGAAAGAGTTGTAGTTTTCTACATCGAACGAGGCCCGCGCCGTGTCCACCACCCGCCACACGATCACGGCGGCGATTTCCACCGGGTTGCCCGCGGCGTCGTTTACCTTGACCAGCTGGCTTTGGAAGTTGCGAATGCGCAGACTGATGTCCTGGCGGCCCGCCAATGGATTGGCCCAGAAATATCCGTTCTGGCGCACCGTGCCGATGTAGCGGCCAAACAGCGTCAGCACCACGGCCTGATTGGGAGCCACCACAAAGAAGCCGCGCAGCAGCAGCCCGGCCAGCGGAAACAGCAGCACCAGCGCGGGCAACAGGCCCACCGTTGCCACAGCGCTGCTCAGCAGGGCGCCCAGCAGTTGCCAGCCCACAAACAGCAGCGCCGCGCTTGCCAGCAGCAGCAGCGCAAAGGCCGCAAACCCGTTGACCGCAAACGCTGGGCGCTCCTGCGAGGCGTGGTGGCCGGCACTGACCGGCAACTCGGAATGGTCGGGCATCTGTGGGGCAGAGCGGCCAACCGGCGGCCTGGGATCAGGTGGGGTCATAAGAGCAGTGTAGCCGAGGTGGGCGGATGTCAGGTGGCTGTCACCGAAAAAATTAAACTTCAAAAGCGTGCAATTTGAACTTCAATCCGATTGAAGATAATTCTTTCTCATAGTGAAGCTAATTCTTTCCAAGAGAAAATGCCCTCACCGAAATCAGTGGGGGCATTCTAGTTCAGATTGTGAGTGCTTGCTATCGCGTCAGAGGATAAGCAGTGGCTGAGGTTTCCCTGTGATCCTCATGCATATCTACACTCAGATCTAGGTCCTCGTCATCAAGGGCCAGGTTCTCAGCTTCTTCAACAGAGTCAGCTTCCACTTCCAAAGTCCGCACTACTTCATACAGAGCTT
>JAUNHF010000377.1 GCA_030524065.1 Deinococcus sp. | reverse complement strand
AGCTGGTCCAGCGCGGGCAGCAGGATTTCGGGTACGAATTGACCGCCGAACTCGCCGAAGTAGGCCGGGAGGCGGGTCTGGCCGCCGGAGGTGGAGGTGGGGTCGGTGTGGGTGGTCATGGGGAAGGCTCCTGTCAGGGTCTAAAGGTCAGAGGGGTTAAGGGGCATCTGGTCTAAAAAGGGTCAGTAAGCGCGCACCGCCGCAAAGGCCCGGGCAATCAGGCCCGCGTCCTTTACCCCTTTTTCCCGCTCCAGGCCGGAGTTGAAGTCCAGGCCTGGCACGCCGGTTGCCAGCGCAGCGCGGGCGTTGCTGGGGTTCAGGCCACCGGCGAGCAGCGCACGGTCACGCAGGTCATCCGGAATCTGCGCCCAGTCGAACACCTGGCCGGTGCCGCCTGCGCCGCTGTCCAGCACGAAGCGGTCTACCGCAGCGCCGGGGCGGGGCTGGCCGGCAGCCATGTCCAGCGCGTACCAGAGTTGCACGCCCGCCGGGAGCCGCTCACGCAGCGCGGTGATGAACGCATCGTCCTGGCCGCTGTGCAGCTGAAGGGCGTGCAGGGGCAATTCGGCGGCCAGTGCGGCGGCTTCGGCCGGGTCGTGGCCGGTATAGACCGCCACATAATCCAGCTCAGGAGCCGCCCCTGTGATGGTCCGGGCAGTGTCTACGCTGAGATGTCGCGGCGAGCTGGGCGCAAAAATCAGCCCGCCGTACACAGCCCCGGCGGCGGCGGCGACCTGCGCGGCTTCCGGAGTCGTCAGCCCGCAGACCTTGTGCTCGCCGTAAATCAGGCGGCGGGCGGCGCGGTCCACGTCCGGCTGGCTGCACAGGCTGCTGCCCACCAAAAAGCCCTGGACGTGGGGCGCGGTCCGGCGCACGGTCCCGTTATCCTTCAGGCCCGATTCGGCCACCAGCACGGCCCCCGCCGGAGCAAGGGGGGCCAGCTGCGCCGAGCGGGTCAGGTCAATGCTCAGGTCGCGCAGGTCGCGGTGATTGATGCCGATAATTTCGGCTCCCAGCGCGGCGGCGCGGCCCATTTCTTCTTCGTTGCTCACTTCGGTCAGGATGTCCAGCTCCAGTGAGCGGGCCAGCGCGGCCAGGCGGGCGTACTCGGCGTCGTCCAGCACCGACAGCATCAGCAAAATGGCGTCTGCGCCGTGATAACGGGCGGCCAGAATCTGCACCTCATCCAAGGTGAAGTCTTTGCACAGCACTGGCAAGTGGGTAGAGAGGGCCACGGCGCTCAGGTGGGCGTAATCGCCGCCAAAAAAGTCTGGCTCGGTCAGCACCGAAATCGCGGCGCCGTAGCGCGAGTAGATGCGGGCCAGCTCGTGCGGGCGGTACTCGGCGCGGATGCTGCCCAGGCTGGGGCTGGCGCTTTTGCACTCCAGAATAAAGGCGTTCCCCGCAGACAGCGCCGCTTTGAGGCTGCGGCGGCTGGGCGGCAGGTTGCCGCTGTACAGCTCGGTATGCAGCTCGGCGTAGCGTTCACGCAGCTCTGGCAGTCGCTCGCGCCTCTGCTGCACGATGCGCTTGAGCACCTCGCTCATGCGCCCGCTCCCGCCTGCACTGGGGCTTTGAGCCGCTCTACATGTTCGGCCACGCGGCCCGACAGCAGTTGTTCCATAGCCTGTTCTACCCCGCTGCGGATGGTCCCCGCGTCCCCCATCAGGTATAGCAGCGCGCCGGTGGCGGCGGCGATGGCCTCGCGGTGGGCTTCTGCGCCCCGGCCTTCGAGCACCGCCTGAATCATCTGGGCGTTCT
>JAUNHF010000376.1 GCA_030524065.1 Deinococcus sp. | reverse complement strand
GGGCTGGTCGGTAAAGGTCAGGATTTCTATGTGCGGCAAGGTGTCCATAAAGGCTTTCACTACTGCTGCGCCGTTCTTCATCTTG
Source organism: Deinococcus sp. (assembly GCA_030524065.1). GTDB lineage: Bacteria > Deinococcota > Deinococci > Deinococcales > Deinococcaceae > Deinococcus. The sequence continues at coordinate 1,677 of JAUNHF010000376.1, read as the reverse complement.
CCCGTGCCTGCCACATGCAGGATGCCCCGCTGCTCCTGGGCGTCATAGGGCCACAGGCCCACCACGAATTCAGCGCGGCCAGGACTGAAGGCGGCCAGGGCGGGCGTGCCGGGGTCCAACTGCATCAGCACGTCCTCAGGGGTCAGATCTGACTCGGCCCCGCCGTTGGTCTGGGGGTTCACGATAAGGCGGGCCACCTGCATGGCCTGGGCCTCGGTCCATTGGTCTGCGGTCAGGTAGTTCATGGGGTCGGCTCCGTGGGTGGGGGCGCAGCGGGCTTGTTTTCCAGGGCCGCCACGCGGGCTTCCAGCGCGCCCAGCCGTGCGGCCTGCGCCGTCTGAATCTTGGCCTGCTCTTTCATTCCTGCTTCCAGCTGTTCCACGCGCGTAAAGAGACTCTGCTGTTTCTGCGCCTGTGCCTCCAGCCGCGCTTGCCGCTGGCGCACTTCCTCCGCGTTGCCGGTTACGGTTTCCAAGTCGCGGAAGAGGATTTCAAAGCGCAGTTCAGTGTTCTGGTCTATCCGCCCATCAGGCAGCAGGGCGGTGCGGGGTCTAGGATCTCTGCTCGTCATTCCACGTCTCCTCGGTGCCGGCGGTGCCAAACACGGTGAGCGGCGGGCGCAGGATGCCGCGCTGGTCCTGCGTGTCCACCCTGAGCGACACCTGCACCGCCAGCCCCTGCATGTGGGTGCCGTGCTGGGTGGTGTGCAACTTGACTTGCCCAGCCCCTTCAGGCCGCGCCGTCGCCTGGGTGGTGGCAGTCAGTTCATCCACCCGGCTCAGGTTCTGGACGGTGGCCGGTTCGTTCAGCAGGTCCAGCCCCACGGCCAGCCCCTGAAAGACTTTTCTCAGTCGCCACTCGCCCAGCTCGGCGTACGGGAAGGTCACGGTCATGGGCAGTTTGCGGTCGCCGTCCAGCGTCACCAGGGTGTCGCCCTTCAGCGCGTAGGGCTGGCCGCCTGCTTCCATCAGCCTCAGCCCGGCCTCCTGCCGCTGCGTCCACCCTCCCTCGCGGGCGTGGTAGCACAGGCAGGTTTGCCCGTCACTGAGCCACCACTGCTCGCGCTTAAAGTCGGTGGTGCTGGTCAGCCGGGCCGGATCCATGCCCAGCAGCAGGTCGCGCACGGGTTCGCCCACGTCGCTGATTTGCCCGCTCCGTGCCGACAGGCCGCCGCTGTCGCTCAGCCAGTACACGGTGCCGCTCAGTTGCTGCACGCTGCCGGGGGCCACGGTGCCGATGCTGTCCCCAATCTGGTCCAGCTGGGCGCTGCTGTCCGGGTCGCCGCTCATCAGCCACAGTTCGCGCTCTCCGAAAATGTACAGGTGCGGCCCCACGCCCACAATCGCCGTCACGCTGCGGCTGATTTTGAAGGGCACATCAAAGTATTTGTCCGGCTCAAAGCGCGGCTTGGCCTTGTCGGTGGCCTGGGCAATGATGCCGCTGTAGTACACGCGGTTGGGCTGGCTCTCCGTCTTGGTATTCACGGCGCTGCCTTCCACCTGCGGGTAGGTCAGGGTGCCGGTGGCGTACACGCGGTTTTTGTGGAACTCGGCCAGCAGTGGGCGCAACGCGGTGGGCGCGGGAACGTAGGCGCCGGTGGGCGGCGTGTCGCTCAAAGGCAAGATGGGGCGCCCCTGCACTTCAACGTCCCGTGTGGGTCGAACGCTGCCGTAATAC
>JAUNHF010000375.1 GCA_030524065.1 Deinococcus sp. | reverse complement strand
GTGCTGTGGCGTCTGTGATGCAGCCTGGTCGGCGGAGTCTCTAGGAGGTTCATCTCCAGAAGTGGCCAGTGCCGCATTCAGAAGGCAGCACCGGCCCGTTCTGGTCACACAGCTGAAGGCTAAGGCTGCTGAATCCGTCCGTCCACCTGAGGGGCGATGGTCGGTTGACTTTGCAGGTATTCGCTGAGGGCGGTGACGTCCCGTACCCCGTCCGCTGGACTGATCAGCACCCGGGCGCCTTTGAACATCGTGTAACCGTCACCGCCTGCGGCCAGGTAGCTGCCCAAAGCGACCTTGTACAGTTGCTGTGGGTCAAGCGGCTTGTCCGCGACCCGGATCTCGGAGACCCGCTGACCGACCGGCTTCGCCGGGTCGAAACGGTAGGTCAGTCCGCTGATCTGCGGGAAACGTCCGGAGTATTCGTCGACCTTGCTTACGCCGTTCTCCAGTGCGGCCTGGAGGGTACGGCCGTCCACTTCGACCATCATGACCTGGTTACCGAATGGCAGGATTTCGGTCAGCGTTTTGAGGGTGACCGGTCCAGCAGGGAAGACCTTGTCTCCCCGGATGCCGCCTCCTTGCATCAGGGCGATGTCGGCACCGGTCGCTTTGCGGAACGCGTCGGCGATCAGGCTGCCGAGCGCCGTCTCCTGAACCCGGCTGACTTTGGCACCCGCGTCCAGGTCCACGCTGCTCTGGGTGATCACTCGGTCCAGTCTTCGTTCCAGTTGGGTCATGTACCGGGTGGCCAATTCGGCGATCTGCGGCTGTTCCACCAGTTTGGGCCCGATAGGGAGCACGGAGAGCTTGAGTGGCTGCTGCGGTGCATGGATGTCCACGCGGATGACCGAGCCGATGTTGCCGGCCGGTTTGGCGATGACCGTGCCCCCTTCAGCGGTCATGGTGGTCCGAGTTTCGCTTTCCTCTTCGCTGAGAATAAGGTCCAGCTCGGGAACCTCTTTGGCCAGTTTCAGATCGGCCTCCAACGGTTGTTGCGTGATGGCGACGATCAATTCCGCACCCTCAGCCTGTAAGGCGGCCACCTCACGTTTGGCGGCTTCGACGACCTCACCTTGCTGAACGGTGTCTCCAGCGTTGGTGGTCTCCATCGCTGTCGTCAGGCCGATGAAGCCCACTTTGACATTGCCCACGCTGAGGATTTTACGGGTGGCTGCACCGGCGAACGGCTGACCGTGCTGGGTGAGGTTGGAGCTGATCCAGGGAAACTTGGACTGCCGGACCAGTCGCTGCGCCTGCGCAGCTCCGAAATCGAATTCATGCTGACCGAAGTTGGCCAGGTCTACGCCGATCTGGTTGAATGCTTCGACGATCGGTTCGCCACGGAACTCGCCAAATAGGGTGCCACCGGCCAGATCGCCACCGAAGAGGACAAGTGTTTCCGGCTGTTCGCTGCGGATCTGCTCGATCTGTGTGGCCAGACGGGCCATGCCGCCACGCTGACCGCCGCCGAGGGGAGCCAGTTCATGGGCGTCGTTGAAGTACAGCAAGGTGCCCTGAGCACTGGCGGACGGAAGGACGGCGGCGAGGGCCAACAGGACGAGTTTCCTCATGGTCGCAGCTTAGGCCGTGCCCATCGGCTTGGTGTCAGCGACTCAGCGACGCTTGGGCGCACCCTCTCAGCGTGTTCACAGTGCGTTGGTGCCCAGGCTCCTTGCCGACCAGACCAAAAATATTCAAGGGTTTCCAGCGTCCAAGCCAGACATTGTTTTCTGCTTCCCATTCGGCATCAGTGGGGTCGCTCGGACAGGCAG
>JAUNHF010000374.1 GCA_030524065.1 Deinococcus sp. | reverse complement strand
CTGCCGCGCTTTACGCCCGAAGCGGCGGCGGTGCTGGGCGGGTTGCCGATGGTGTGAGCTAGAGAAAAGTCTGGGGGTCAGGGCAGCAGCTCTGGCCTCTCGTTTTTTTAGGTCTCTCCGGTGTAAGCTGCGTTTACGGGGAGGGATTGATGCCGAAAGTAGGCTCCGTCAGTGTTTTCGTGGGGTAGAGGCCCCACCCGCTGACCACAACTGAGGGTGGGACACGTTGCTTTGGTTTGCCTGTCGCGGCCAATCAAACATCGTTTCTATGCGTGGCCTTTCGTGGGCCGCCACTCCCTTTCTGGAGCCACTATGACTCTTTCCTCGGTGCCTAGCTCCGCACTCTGGGCCTTGATTGCCGCCAATACCCTGTCCTGGCTGGGTTCTTCTCTACGCGTGATTGCCTTGCCCTGGCTGGTGCTTCAGGCGACGGGTAGCGGGACACAGACCGCCCTGGTCGCCGCGTCAGCCCAGGTCGGACATTTGCTCTCCCTGCTGCTCTTTACACGTTTCGTGGATGTTCTGGGCTACCGCCGCGTCAGCATTTTGACGGATTACGCGAGTGCTGTTGCCGTGGCGCTTCTGCCCGTGCTGGCCTACTTTGGCGCGGTGCCGCTGCCAGTCATTCTGCTGCTGGCTTTCATTCAGGCTCTTTTCGATGCCCCTGGAGTCACCGCCCGCGCCAGTCTGGTGCCTGACCTCGTCGCCAGGACTCCCATGACCCTCGCCAAGGCGAACGCCATCAGCGAGGTGCTGGAAAGTTGCACGAGCTGGCTGGGGCCACTGCTGGCGGGCGTTCTGGTTGCTTGGCTCGGCCCACTGAACGTGCTGTGGCTGGACGCGGTCAGCTTTCTGCTTTCCGGCCTGCTGATGGCGGCTCTGGTCCCGGGTGAAGTGGATGACAGACGTGAAAAGACCGCACCCGGACCAGACGCCATGCCTGACCGCTGGGCCGGGTGGCGCTTTCTACTGCGGGACGTGCCGCTCAGGAATGTCTTTCTGTCGTCCATCGTCTTCAGTGCGAGTATGTCGGCCTTGTTCGGGCTGCTGCTACCGCTCTATGCCCGCAACACGGGCAACGCCGCGACGCTGGGCGTGCTGGTGGGAGCGTTTGGCGGCGGTGCGGTCCTGGGGGCTATAGCGTATGGCCGCTGGGGACACCGTTGGTCCATACGGCGCACCTTTCTGGTGGGCGTGGGCGGACTGAGCCTGATGTTCGTCACTCTACCCTTTGACTGCCCTGGGTGGGTCATGGTCGCCGTCTGCCTGCTGGCGGGCCTGATTGCTGGCCCCAACGGCCCAGTGATTGCCACCATGCAACACGAACGGGCACCGGAAGCCATTCGAGCGCAGGTGCTGGGAGCCGCTTCCATGTCTACGTTGCTGGCGTCCCCGGCGGGACTGTTCATGCTGGGGGTTGCCCTTGAACACGCCGGATGGCAAACCACGACTGCCGCTTTGGCCGCGCTTTTTCTGATCACCCTGCTGGTGGTGATGCTGGAGCCACGCTGGAAGGAAGTGGAAGAGGCGAGCCAGTGAGTCCGGATTACTCCGCCCCGAACACCTGCACCCAGTACGTCGGAAACAGCGTCTTGCTCGTCCCGTTGTTGACCGCCGCGCCGAAGAGTTTCCACTCCGGGCGCATCAGGTTCTCGCAGTGGCCGGGGCTGGTCAGCAGGTGTTTGACTGCTTCGCCAGCGGTAATCGAGCCGTACTGAATGTTTTCGCCCACGCTGCCGCGAAAGCCGTAGCCTTTTGCCCGCTCCAGCGGGTCAC
>JAUNHF010000373.1 GCA_030524065.1 Deinococcus sp. | reverse complement strand
AAGCGTTCCGTGCCATCGGCATTGACGTGACTGAGGAAGGCGGCAACTTCCAGGCCAGCCGGGGTGCAAACTTTGGTGGCCGCTTTGTGTTTGAGATGCTGACCGTGGGCGGCACCCACAACGCCATCCTGGCCTCAGTGCTGGGCGAAGGCAGCCACGTCACCCTGGAAAATGCCTCTATTGATACCGACGTGGTGGACCTGATCGGGTTCCTGAACTCGCTGGGGGCCGACATTCGCGGCGCTGGCACCAACACCCTGGAGATTCACGGGGTCCGTGCCCTGCGCGGCGGCGAATACCGCGTGATTCCTGACCGCATCGAGGCTGGCACTTTTATGCTGGCCGCAGCCGCCACCCGCAGCCGCCTGACCCTGACCGACCTGCGCCCCGATCACGTGCGCTCGCTGAGCAGCAAGTTGGAAGAAATGGGCGTGCAGATTACCGAGGGCGCCGACTCGCTGGTGGTAGACGCCACCCATGGCGTCCTGCGCCCGGTGGACGTGACCACCCAGAGCTACCCCGGCTTTCCCACCGACTTGCAGCCCCAAATGAGTGCCCTGCTGGCAACGGTTGACGGCACCAGCATCGTGCAGGACCCGGTGTACAAGGACCGCTTGACCCACGTGGCCGAGCTGCAACGCATGGGCGCCGATATCAAGGTCAGCGGCTACACTCAGATTATTCGCGGCGCTCGCCTGCGCGGCGCGCCCGTCAAGGCCGCCGACCTGCGTGCTGGCGCTTCACTGTTTATCGCGGCCTTGACCGCCGACGGCGAAACTGTGATTGACGGCGTGGAATATCTCAACCGTGGCTACGAGAACCTGGCCGCCCGCCTGCGCAGCATCGGCGCCGATGTGCACCAGGCTGAGATGAACCTCGCTTCCGCGATGGACTGATGGGGGCTGCGGGCCTATCGCTGCGGTTCAGGCGGGAGACCCCGGCCAGCGGAAGGGGTGTAAGGCACCTGCTGCGGCATAAGCACTGCCCAGCCATGAACTGAGCGCTTCTCACGCCCAGCAACACCAAGGGCCGGGAGTTGTCTTACTGGACAGCTCCCGGCCCTTGGGTTTGGGGGCTCTATGCGCCCAGGACGCTGCATGGCTCGGTCCAGTTCATCCCGAAGGCTTCGGCCACCGGCTGGTTGGTCAGCTGGCCCTGGTGGGTGTTCAGGCCGCCTTTCAGAGAAGCGTTGCTGTTCAGGGCAGACACGCCTTGCTCGGCCAGCTGGAATACGTAGGGCATGGTCTGGTTGGTCAGGGCCAGAGTGGAGGTGCGCGGCACGGCGCCTGGCATGTTGGCGACCCCGTAGTGGATGATGCCGTCCACCACATAGGTGGGCTCATCGTGGGTGGTGGCGTGGATGGTCTCCACGCAGCCGCCCTGATCCACGGCCACGTCCACGATCACGGCGCCTTCAGGCATCAGCGAGAGCATGTCGCGGGTGACCAGATGTGGAGCCTTGGCTCCCGGAATCAGGACGGCGCCGATCAGCAGGTCGGTCTGCGGCAGCAGTTCGCGCAGGTTGGCTTCGCTGCTCATCATGGTGGTGATGCGGCCGAAGAATACGTCGTCCAGGTAGGCCAGCCGGCGCTGTGATACGTCCAGGATGGTGACATGGGCGCCCAGGCCCATCGCCATTTTGGCGGCGTTGGTGCCTACCACACCGCCACCCACGATGGTCACGTTGCCTGGTTTCACGCCGGGTACGCCGCCCAGCAGCACGCCGCGCCCACCCACCGGCTTTTGCAGGTGGTAGGCGCCGGCCTGCACGCTCAGGCGCCCG
>JAUNHF010000372.1 GCA_030524065.1 Deinococcus sp. | reverse complement strand
CCCACGCAGGGCTGTATTGGCCGCCGTCACGATGGCGTCTACCGGCTGCCGGGTGATGTCGCCCTGCACCAAGCTCAGGCGTTGCTGGGCGGGGGTCACTGGCTGGTCCCTGCGGCCTCTGTGGGCTGGTCCACGCGGCGGGTGGTCCGCAGGTGCTCGGCGCTGCTGGCCTGCCGCTGCTGCTCGGGGGTGCGCTGCGCGGCGGGCACCAGGCGGCTGCGCTCGGCCTGCTGAATCGTGTGCAGATCAGCCACCGCCTGCTCCAAGTCGTCGTTGACCACGAGGTAATCGAACAGCTCCGTCTGGTTCATCTCCACCTCGGCGCGGGCCAGGCGCTTTTCGATGCGCTCAGGGGTTTCGGTGGCGCGGCCTTCCAGGCGGCGGCGCAGTTCTTCCAGGCTGGGCGGCAGGATAAAGATCATCACGGCCTCGTTGCCCAGGCGGCGGCGCACCTGCCGCGCACCTTCCACCTCAATTTCCAGCACCACGTCCTGCCCGCGTGCCAGCGCCTCACGGATGGGGGCCAGCGGCGTGCCGTAGTGGTTGCCCACGAACTCGGCATGTTCCAGAAATTCGCCCCGGCCGATGTGATCGGTGAAGGTGTCACGGTCCACAAAAACATAATCCACGCCGTCGCGCTCGCCCTCACGCGGCGGGCGGGTGGTCCAGGAGGTGGAATAAAACACGTCCTGATCCTTGAGCCAGCCGGCCCGCAGCGTGCCCTTGCCCACGCCAGAAGCGCCGGTGATCACCAGCAGCAGACCGGGAGCCGGTGAGGGCGCGGGAACGGTAGACGGGGACGGGGGCACTTCATTCATGGGCCACAGCATACGCCGCCGCTGCGGGCCGGTGCCAACCGTGGGACTGCCCCGCAGCGGCCATAAAAATCCCCGCGCTGGGCGGGGAAGGGACTGAATCTGGTTGGGGTGCAGCCTTACTTGCGGCGGCTGGCCGGCTTCTTGGCGCGGGTCTTGCCGAGGGCCTGGCCTTTTTCAAAGCTGGCCTGCATCTTTTCCTGCGTCTCGCGGGCCAGGGTCTCAAAGTCCACCAGGCCGGCTTCTACAGTTTCTACCGTGGCCTTGATGCTGCCGCCCTTGCGGCTGACAGCCAGCTCACGGTTGACGCCGTCAAACCATGCCTCAAACTCGGGAGTATAGTCGAACAGCATTTCTTTGGTGTCTTTTTGATAGGTACCACTTTTTCCCCGGCGGGTGTATTGCTTGGGCAGCGTAAAGCGCTCACCGGGCAGGTAAATCGCCTTGAATTCACCCTGGCGCACGGCTTCACGAAATTGCCGCACAAACGTATCACTGCGCTGGGCGTTGGTCAATTCCTGCACTTGCTCACTTAGTCTTTTGTAAGTCATCGTTCCTCCGTCTGGGCAGTATAAGAGCAAGGGGCTGCATACGCAAAATGGGGGGCTTCACGTTATCTCTCGGTGCCTGTTATTTCAGTATCTGGCACGGTAACAATTCAACTTGAGCGCAAGTCAAGTTCACGGGAAACTTCCGGGTTGAGCCTGGCCCCTGCTCCGCAAGAGTTCTGATAGATGGCCCGCAAAAAATACTATCTGCGAAAAATAGAATATATCCAGGCTCCTATTTTTCGCGCACGGAATATGTATTGGGGTGGCGGGCAAAATGGAAACAGTAGGTTTTCAACGCGGCATCCCCAGTTCCCTTACCCGCCGGCCAACTCCTCTTGAGAAAAGCGTCGCCTCTGAATTTTGGCGCGTGTGGCAGCGCTCAGTAGGTGACAACTTCGTCTAAAGGCGCTCCTGGCGGGTAAAAAGGCT
>JAUNHF010000371.1 GCA_030524065.1 Deinococcus sp. | reverse complement strand
CTGCGCAGCGTATGGGACAAGGCGAACAAGCAAGCGTTGGTGAAGCCCGATCCAGCTGTGGCCGCCGCTATTGCCCCGGCGCATCAGGGCACCCTGGACTATGTCCGGGGGCGCGTGGCCGAGCTCAAGGCCCCCATCACTTCCTACTGGGCGCTGGTACAGGATGATCCCAGTGTGCAGCTGGTGAACGACGCGCAGCGGGCCTACGTGAAAAAGGCGCTGGCCGGCACCGAATATGCTGACCTGCCGGTGCTGGGCGCCGCCGCTCCCTTCAAGGCGGGGGGGCGGATGGGCCCTGAATACTACACCGACATTCCTGCCGGTGACCTGGCGATCCGGAACGTGGCGGACCTGTATGTGTACCCCAACACCGTGCAGGCCGTGGTGGTAACTGGCGAACAGCTGCGCGAGTGGCTGGAGCGCAGCGCGGGCGTCTTCCGCCAGATTGACCCGGCCAGCCGCGCGGTGCAGCCACTTGTAGACACCAGTTTCCCCACCTACAACTACGACGTGATTGACGGCGTGACCTACCAGATTGATGTGACCCAGCCCAGCCGGTACGCCGGCGACGGCCAGCTGGCGAATCCGGGGGCACACCGGATCGTGAACTTGCAGTACCAGGGCCAGCCGGTGGACCCGCAGGCCCGCTTCGTGGTCGCCACCAACAACTACCGGGCCAGCGGCGGCGGCAAGTTCCCCGGTCTGGACGGCAGCAACATCGTGCTGGCCTCGCCTGACGAGACCCGCCAGGCCCTGATCAATTACTTCACCGAGCAGGGCACAGTGGACCCCACCGCCGACGGCAACTGGTCGCTGCTCCCGGTGCCGGGCGTGCAGCTGGAAGTGCTGACTGCCCCCGCCGCCAGCCGCACTGCGCCGACGAACATGACCCCGCAGGGCACCGCCGAGGGAGGCTTTGCCCGCTACGTGTTGCAGCTGAAGTGAGCCCAGGGAATGGACCAGCTGGATGTTCCTGCTGGTGCCCCTCCCCTTGGTGACCGTCAGCCAGCGGCCGGCAGCGTGAAGCGGAAGGTGCTGCCCCCACCAGGGCGAGACTCCACCCACAGCCGCCCCCCATGCAGCTCAGCGATGCGGCGGGCCACCGACAGGCCGATGCCGTTGCCGCTGTAGCGTTCCCGGCCGTGCAGGCGCTGGAACACGGTGAAAATTTGCTCAAAGTGCTCCGGGGCGATACCGATGCCGCGGTCCTGCACACTGATTTCTACCCAGTTGCCGTCCTGCTGCGCCGCGACGTGGATTTCAGGCGCTTGACCGGGCGCGGTGAATTTGAGGGCATTGTCCAGCAGGCGGGTGAGCAGCTCCTGTACCTGCGCGGGATCGCCCAGGACCGCGGGCAAGTCCCCGTCCAGCGTAACCTGCGCGCCCGTGCGCCTCACCTCCTGCTGAAGCCCCTGCAGCGCGTACTCCACTTTGCGGCCCAGGTCCACCGGGCGCGGCTCTTGCAGCCGGCTCCCCAGCTCAGTAAAGCTGCGCAGGTCCTGCAGCAGGCTCTGCATTCGCTGGATGTTCTCGCGGATATAGCTGTTGTAACGCTGCTGCTTTTCAGTAGGAGAGTTCAGGCTATCCAGCAGCCGCTCGCTCTGGATGGCGACCGTCCGCAGCGGTTCTTGCAGGTTGTGGCTGGCGATAAAGGCGAAGTGCTTCAGCTCGGCGTTGCTCTGCTCCAGCTGGTGGGTATGGTGCTGGAGGGCCTGGGTCTGTTCGGCACGTTCCAGGGCCAGTTGCAGGCTGAACAGCACCGTTTCGAGCAGGGTGCGGTCGGCCGCAGTCCAGGGGGAC
>JAUNHF010000370.1 GCA_030524065.1 Deinococcus sp. | reverse complement strand
CCGAGCCGCTGGAAATCTCGCAGGACATCTACTACCCCAATGTGGCGACCCGCAAGAGCTTCGTGCTGTACCACGAGGAACTGGAATCCATCGTCAAGCACTTCCCGACCATCAAGCGCGCCCGCTTCTGGATGACCTTTGGCGAAGCGTACATCAAGCACCTCAACGTGCTCGAAGGCATCGGCATGACCTCCATTGAGCCGATTGAGTTCCGTGGTCAGCAGATTGCCCCGATTGAGTTCCTCAAGGCTGTGCTGCCTGCGCCCGAAAGCCTCGCGGCGGGCTACACCGGCCAGACCTGTATCGGCGTGCAGGTCAAGGGCACCGGCAAGGACGGCGAGGAGAAGGTCCACTTCATTTACAACGTCAAGGACCATGCCGAGTGCTACCGCGAGGTGCAGGCGCAGGGCGTGAGCTACACCACCGGCGTGCCTGCCATGATCGGCGCGATGCTGATGCTGAAAGGTGACTGGATGCAGCCCGGCGTGTGGAACGTAGAGCAGCTGGACCCCGACCCCTTCTTTGACGCCATGAACGAGTGGGGCCTGCCGCTGAGCGAACTGAGCGGCGTGGAGCTGGTCAAGGACTGAGTTTTAGGGCGGTCAGTGCCCAAAAAGCCGGGAGCTACGGCCCCGGCTTTTTTTGTGGCTGTGCAGGTTGGCGCGGTCCGGCCTAGCGGTTAAATGGGAAAGGGCTGACGAGGTGAAGGCCCCGCGTCTGCAAGCGGGTCTGGGAGTTGGCGGGGTCGGCGCGGTACTCAGCCAGCTCCTGAAGGCCCAGCCGCACTTGCAGGCCAGCGGTCACCAGAACCAGGGCGGTCAGCAGCCAGCTGCCCCAGCGAAAGGCTGCGGGCTGCGGGCGCGCCGGCACGGCTGGCACCGCCTCACCTCGCGCAAAAGCCCACAGCCGAGGCAGGTCAGCAGCAGCCAGGACCAGCGCAGCCAGCAGCAGGTGCCCACTGAACAGCTTGACCGGCACGTCATACAGCAGGTTAAGGGCAAAAACATTGGTCAGGGTGACGGTAGAGAGCAGCGCGCCCAGCGTGACGGTGCGGCGGTGCAGCAGCAGGAGCGCGGGCAGGACTTCCGCCGCGCCGGCCAGCCACTGATAGCCTGGACTCGCCGCCATAAAGCGCCACAGCAGGCCCATGGGGCTGGACTCGCCGTAGCTGGTGCCCAGTTGCTCGGCTTGCAGCAGTCCGAACTGCCCGAAGTTGAACTTGATCAGGCCATAGCTGAGCAGCCATATCGCCAGAAAAAAGCGCAGGAAGCCGCTCAGGGCCGGCATTTGCCAGGCGGGTGGGCGCTTTTGCAGGGCGGTCCAGAGGGTGCCGCCTATAAGTGCCACCAGGAACAGCAGGCCAAACAGCGCCCAGTCCAGTGCCGTGTCGCCGCTCCCAGTGGGTCTGAGCGGGGGCCAGGACCGGCCCAGCGCAGCCTCATAGAGCCTGCCCACAGTGCTGTGCAGCCACTGCTGCGCCCCCGGCGGCCGCCAGAGCGTTTGCCCAGCCACCAGAAAGTAGCCCACCAAGTACACGCTGCCAAAATTCAGCAGCCAGGAGCGCCACAGCGGCCAGGGTGGGGAGGGAGGAGTTTCGGGTGTGGGGGTCATGTTCATCCGGTACGGGTGTTCCTGCCAGAGCGTTCCCACGCTGCCCACTGTTTCAGACTTGCCCTACACTGCCCGCATGACCCAGCCCCCCCAGCCCCCTGTCCAGTTTGACGCTGTCGTCCATCCTGCCGCCCAGCTCAGCGGTACCGTGCAGGCCCAGCCCAGCAAAAATTACACCACCCGTTTTCTGCTGGCGGCCGCCTTGG
>JAUNHF010000369.1 GCA_030524065.1 Deinococcus sp. | reverse complement strand
TCGCCGGAGAAGTAGGCTGCGTTCAGCAAGCGGCGCACCGTGCTGTCGGCCCAGGCCAGCGCGTCGGTGGGGCCGTCCGGGAAGCGGGGAAGAGCCTGGCGGACCCCGGCGGTCAGCCCGGCCAGCGCCGCCCGCGAAAAGCCGGGGTTCAGCGTGCCCCGCCGCCGCGCGTGCTCCGGTTCTTCGGTCACGATGACGCCGCCGCTGAGGTAGGGCACCAGGCTGGAAAAACTGCCCCGGCTGCGGAAGGTGGCGAGGTCGCTCAATAGGGCACGGTTCCACTCCGGCGAGAAGCCGACCACGGCAGGCCGGCCCAGCTGCAAGGCGAAAATGTCCAGTCCTCCTTCTCCCTCAGTGCGGGCTGCCGCCGCTCCCGCGTTCAGCAGGGCCAGCGGCTCTGCGCCCCAGGCGGGCAGGTGGCCCAGTGCCTGTGGTACGTAAGGGTTCGGGGGCGGACTGGGCAGGGTCACCCGCACAGGCTAGCGCCCCGTAAACTTCGCGGCCAGCTCAGGTGGAAGTTCAGGCAGTACCGGCCAGACGGCATCCAGCCCTGGCTCCGGCCACAGCCGAGGCGCATACGACGTGCCCTGCGGCTGAGTCAGGTAGCCCGCCGTGCGTGTCCAGGGGGTCAGCTTGCGGTGGTCCCCGGCGCTAAACACGGCGCTGTAGGTGCGGCCCCTGCGCGGCTCCTCCTGCTCGGCCAGGAACATGACCACGAAGGGCTGGCTGGCCCGGAAGCTGAGCGGGCGCGTGCAGTGGGTGACGGCGGCGTCCACGTCCCCGATGCGGAAGTCGGCAGGCAGCTCGGTGCGGCCCGGCACCTGCTCCGGGTGTTTGCTCCAGACATTTTGTCCAGCAAATCCCTGCATTTCGCTGGAGGATTTTAGGTAGGTGTCGGTGTAGGCCATGCCCCGGCAGTCCACCCGCAGCGGCGGCCACAGCGCCAGGGCCAGACCACCCGCCAGCCACAGCCAGGGGGCCGCAGGAGCGTGCCGCAGATGCGCGGCCACTGTCCGCCAGTCCCGCCAGAAGGGGCTCAGCAGCAGCAGCGCAGGCAGCGCAGCGAGCAGCACAAATAGGAAGCTAAAGGGCAGCGGATTATGTGGGCTGAGGGTCATGCTGCCGTACGCCCAGACCGCCCAGAGCACCCATAGCGTCACTCCGACCATCAAGGCGGTGCCAACGGAGCGGCCCAGTGCCCCCTGCTGCCCACTGGCAGCGGCCCAGGCCCACATTCCGGCGAGGGCGAAGGCCACCAGAAAAAGCCACGGTACGCCCCAGAGAAACCACATCGCAAGGTAACCAGCGAGGAGGGCCACAAGAGGCCGTAGATGGTGCATGGCTGCACTGTAGCCCGCGCCCTTCACCGGATTGCTGACGCGCTCAGGTTGGGTGCCCGCAGGAGCAGCTGGGCACGTTGCCTGCTCAGGCTAGTGCACCGTAAAGCTTGCAGCCAGCTCGGGCGGGAGGTCGGGGTAAGCAGGGAACACGTTCCAGCTTGGGATGGGATAAGTCCAGGCTGTTCGCACGTCCGTTGACAAAGGAGAATCTTGCACCCTGGTCCAGGGGGTCAGCTTGCGGTGGTCGCCCAGGCCAAAAGCAGCGGCATAGGTGGTCATCCCCGGCTGCACCTTTTCTGTCAGGTGAACCAGCAGGAGTGGACGCACTGGCTGTAACGAAAAGGGCGCACGCTGGCAGCCCACCACGCCCGCCCTGACGCCTGCCACCACAAAATCGGCAGGCAATTCATGGCGGTCCGGGAGCTGTTCGGGGTGCTGCACCCAGCGCGGTCCGTTCAGGCTGGCCTGAAAGTCGCTG
>JAUNHF010000368.1:969-1825 GCA_030524065.1 Deinococcus sp. | reverse complement strand
AAAACGTGAGTCTCGGCAAGCTGATTCCTGCCGGCACCGGCCTGAACGCCGTGCGCGACATTCAGGTGGCTGATGACCGCACCCTGGAGCGCTACAACCCCGCTGCCGTGGCCGCCGCGCCGGCTCCCCGCAGCGAGGAACGCGAACCCGCCGAAGCTCCGGCTCCCGGCGTCACGCTGTAAGCCTCTGCATGATCAGAAAACCCCCGCCAGCCGGCGGGGGTTTTTCGGTATCAGCGCTCTCTTGCCGGGTCAGCTGCCCCTGCCCGAGTCGCCGCCGCTTGCGGATCGGTGAAGGCTTCGTCGTACAACTGGGCGTAGCGCTCGCCCAGGCGGAGCATGAAGTCCATCTCCTGACGGGTGGCCTTGGCACTCAGGCGCACTTCTACGCTCAGCATCAGGGTGGCGTAAGCCAGTGAGAGCGACCCCAGCACCGCGACCACGGTGGGAACCACGCCGGTGGTGCCCTGGGTCAGCTCGCGGGCACCGATCAGCACACTGGCCAGCACGAACAGGCTGATGGCGATATACAGCCCCGTCATGGCGCGCAGCAACATGCGGCTCCGCTGCGAATGAATTTCCAGCTGGCGCATGATCATTTCCTTTTCGGCCGTTGCCAGGGTGCCGTCCAGATGATCGCCTTCAACCAGGGCGCGGAAGCGGTCGGTGTAGTGCTTGATACGGTCAGTGACGCGGCCCACGCGGGTGGTGGTGCTCATCAAAATGGCCCCAGCGCCGCTGATCAGCACAGCGGGGGTGATCATGGCCGTCAGGATGGTCAGGCCGGGGTCCGTCATGGCCGGGCAGGGGCAGGTTGGACGGGGGCGGGTTGGGTGGGGGCGGGCGAAGGCGGAGCC
>JAUNHF010000368.1:0-959 GCA_030524065.1 Deinococcus sp. | reverse complement strand
GGCGGGGGGGGGGGGGGGGGGGGGGGCCCCCCCGCGGCCGACGGCGGCGCCGATGGGGGGGGGGCCGGGACAGTCAGCGCAGGTGCCGCTGGCGCTGGTAGCCGGTTGAGCAGGGTGAGCGGCAGGGCGTCGGGGCCTTCAAAGCCGGGGCTGTAGGCACGCAGCAGCACGGCCACGGCGCCCTCATGCTGCCAGGCCGCCTCCAGGCGGTAGCCGGCCACGCAGGCGCGGCTTTCCGGCAGGCGTGCGCCGTCGCGGAACCAGTCGGCTCCGTTCGCTTTCAGGCGCAGGCCGACCGGCGCGGCTGGCAGCAGGCCGGAAAATTGGCAGGTGTTGTAGGCTGCCTGGGGACGCACTTCCAGACTCTGTACGCTGCTGGGCACTCCTTTACCCAGGGTGACGGTCTGCGGTTCCTGGGGCGGCCAGCCGGCCAGCGCCGGGAGGGGAGCGGCCTGCGCCCACAGCACCTGCCCCGGCACGGGCTGTTCCAGGCCCAGGGCACGCAGCTGATCGGCGTGGCGGGCGAGCAGTGCGTCGGCCACCTGCTGCGAGGTCGGCGCACTGGCGCCATCTTCACGCTGCACTTGCCGGTCTTCCAGCACCACACCTACGCCCTGACGCACCACCCGCAGGCTGGCCGCCGGAAAGCCGCTGCCGCCTTCGGTCCAGGAGGTCAGCATCAGGTGATAAGCCCCGTCCGGGCTGAAGCCGTAGCGGTAAGGCTGAGGAAGGTTGGCCGCAGCCGCCTGGGCCGTCAGCAAGGTCAGCAACAGCGAAATGGCGCGTTTCATGGTTTCAGAATACCGCCGCGGCCTCAGCAAGGCAGGTGCGGATGCGCCCGCACCCCGCCGCTAGAATGGCCCCATGCCCGTGCCACCCGCCGCCCCTGACCGAGACTCTGCGGCAGCTTCTCCCCTGCCGCCCCAGCTGTACGCTTACGGGACCACGTCGGCCATGCT
>JAUNHF010000367.1 GCA_030524065.1 Deinococcus sp. | reverse complement strand
AGCACGGCCCCTGTTTCCGGGTGCGGGCGCTGAACCGCGAGTTTGTGGTGCTGGGTGGGCCAGCCGCTGCCGAAGCGATGGCGAAAAATGCCGGCGAGTTTGACGCCTGGTCCATGTGGGAGAACGTGATCCGCGAGTTTGGGGGGCGGCAGGTGCTCAGCATGCTGGAAGGCGAGCCGCACCGGCGCTACCGGGCGGCAGCGCGGGCGGGCTTTGCCAAGACGCGGGTGCAGGACAACATCCCGCTGATTCTGTCGCTGGCCCGTGAGGCGCTGGACGCCGTGCCGCACGGCCAGAGCTTTGTGGTGGGCGAATTTGCCCAGCGGCTGGTGGCCGACTGCGTGGGCATGCTGACCCTGGGCCGCCGCCCCGGCGACAGCCTGCGCGATTTCATCACCTACTGGCACACCCAGCTGTCGGTGAACCTGGCCGGCACCCGGTCCGCTTCGGCACTCACCAAGCGCGACTACCTAGAAGCCAAGGCGCGGGCGCGGGCCGCCGCCGAGGAGCTGCTGGCGCTGGACGAGAACACGCTGCCCTCGCCGTATGTGCGTGACTTGCGGGCCTTTATGCACGAGAACCCGGACCTGATGAACGAAGAAGAACTGCTGTTCATGATGCTGCTGCCTTATGTGGCGGGGCTGGACACGGTGGTCAACGTGCTGACCCTGTCGCTGTACTACGCTTACCGCGACCCGGAGCTGTACGCCCGGCTGCGCGCCGAGATTGATCCCCTGCTGGCCGAGGGACTGCCCGCAGCCCGGCTGCGCGACCTGAAGGTGCTGCACGCGCTGGTGCTGGAAGTCATGCGCTATCACCCGATTGCCAACATGCTCACTCGCCAAGCCCGGCAGAACTTTGAATTTCAGGGCTACCATATCCGCGAAGGCGAGCAGCTGATGATGGCGCTGATGGCGTCGCAGCGTGACCCGGCCCTGTTCCGCGACCCAGAACGCTTTGACGTGGACCGCTTTTTGGCGCCGCGCAACGAGCACCGCCAGAAAAATGCCCTCAATCCCTACGGGGCGGGGGCGCACACCTGCCTGGGCGCGGGCATGGCCGAGACACTGCTGGCCGCGCTGATCTCGGCCACGGTGGGCACCGACGGCCTGCACCTCTTTCCGGCGGGCTACCAGATGCGGCCTTTTCACAGCTCGCAGTTGTCCCCCGACCCCAACCTGCGCCTGATTCGGCTGTAACCGGATTTGGCCTGTGAACAGGACATAACTGTGACGGGAGATGACTGTGACTGAATGTGGCGGCAAGGGGCGGACCGAGGCAGGCTGTGCCTGGGCCGCTGGTGGGGGAGAAGCCACCCACACCCGGCCTACCGGCCACCACTTTTCATCTGGGCGTGCCCTATGCTGGGCGCTGATGAACAGACTGCTTTTCCCGGCGTCACGGGTCCCAGCGGCACTGGTCCCAGCAGTGGTGGGGCTGACGCTGACCGCCTGCGCCCCCGCCACCACCGCACCTGACCTCAGCGGCTCGCCGCTCACGGCGGGGCAAGAGTGGATCATGCTGACCCCGGCCGAGGTAAGTGCGGCCGGCCCGGTGCAGCTTTCGCGCCAGCTGACGGTGGGCAAGCGCGAACTGCTGACCGACGGCACCGTGGCCTACACCGCCGAGCCGCGCCAGACCACCACCGGGAACACCCAGGACCTGT
The DNA here is from genome assembly GCA_030524065.1 of Deinococcus sp. Classification (GTDB taxonomy): domain Bacteria; phylum Deinococcota; class Deinococci; order Deinococcales; family Deinococcaceae; genus Deinococcus. Next base: position 159 of record JAUNHF010000367.1, on the reverse strand, counting down.
TTTATTTCGTGCCGCGTGGCGATGGCCGCTCGGTGACCGTGGCGGGCCGCTCAGAAACCACCTTTGACCTGCGCTTTTACGACTTTTGCGTGATCCGCAGCTCCGCCGCCGAGGTGGACCGCGATCAGAGCGGCGTGTATGTGCAGACCGCCAACCTGG
>JAUNHF010000366.1:623-1831 GCA_030524065.1 Deinococcus sp. | reverse complement strand
AAGGACCTGGCGCAGGCCCAGCTACGCACGAAGGACTGGCGCAGCAGGCGCGATGCCCTGCTCGATACCGAACGGGCCTTGCAGGACGCACAGCAACGCAGCACACGCATCCATGAGGACATTCACCGGCTGGAACGCATCCGTCGCGTGCAACCGCTGCTGCTGAGCCTGCAAGCCATCCGGCAGAAACTGGAGGTGCTGGCAGCCGATGGCATGCCACCGCTGCTGGCAGACGATGCCCCAGAGGTTTTCCGGCAGGCCACGCAAGACCGCATCCTGATCGAGGCAGATATCCGGCGGCTGCAGGACGGCATCGCCGACACGGAATCGACACTGACGACCCTGCCCGTGGATCAGTCACTGCTGCGCGAGGCCGATGCCATCACGCAACTGAACGAGCGGCGCCTGCAATTCCGTGATCATGGCGTAAACCTGCTCAAGGCCGGCGAGGAAATGCGTGGCCTCCAGGCACGGATGCAGACGCTTGCCCGCGAACTGGGATGGCCTGCCGAACATGAAGATGCCGTGCGCCAGCGCATGCCGGCCAGCCCCGCACGCGCGCAGCTCCACCGGCTGATTCGCGAACATGGCGAATGCCGGCAAACGTTGAAACATGCGGAAACCGCACTGGAAAGCAGCCAGCGCCTCGTCCGACAGGCCGAGGACAGTCTGAACGCCCTCAGCGTTTCCCCCCTCGATGAGCGGCTGCATCATGCGGTGGATCGCGCACAGAAGTTTGGCGACCACGAAGCCACCCTCGCCGCCCTGCAGCAACGGATGACGGAACTGGCACGGCGTCTGGACAGCACGCTGGCCGGCATGGGGGCCTGGCAACAGCCAGCGGAAGCACTGGCCGGCATGCTGGTGCCGGAAATGGCTCAGGTGCGCGAGCTGATCGAGCAGCAACGGCAGGATGCCAGCACACTGCAATCGCAGCAAGCCGCGCTGGACACGACGACGGCAGACATCCGCCAACTCGAAGGCACGATAGCGCAACTGCTGCGCACGCATCAGCCGGTATCGCGCGACGATGTGCAGCAGGCACGTGATGCACGCAACCGGATCTGGCAAGGCATCCGCCATGCCCCCGCGTCATTGCCGGAACAGGCCGATGCCTTCGAGACACACCTGCAGAAAGCCGATGAACTGGCCGATGCCAGGGTGGAACGCGCCCAGCATGAGGCCGAGCGGCAGGCAAGACAGGAACG
>JAUNHF010000366.1:0-613 GCA_030524065.1 Deinococcus sp. | reverse complement strand
AACTGCGCCACGAGCACGACGCGATGGCCCGGCAGATTGCCGCCATCGAGGCCCGGATGCAGCAGCGGCTGGCCGGCTGGGTGCAACAGGCAGAAGCCTGCGGGCTGCCGCGCCTGCCGCTGGACATGGCACCTGCCTGGCTGCAACAACGCCAGCAGGCGCTCGACATTCTCGAAGAAAAGACATCGCTCGAACATCAGCATCAGCATCTGCTGGACAGCATCGATGACACCCGCAAGCTGCTGTGGTCGCTCCTCCGCGCTCAGGGTACCGCAGAAGCCGACATGCCCGGCCTCGCGCCATGTGTGCAGAAGGCGCGCACGCTGATCTCCCTTGCCGATCAGGCACAGGGGCAGCGCAAGACCTGGGAAGCACAGATCGCGCAGGAAAGGCAGAACCTCGTCCGGCTCGACACCGCCCTGAAATCGGCCCGCAGCGAATGGCAGGGCTGGGAAAGGCGCTGGCAACAGGCTCTTGCTGGCGCGGGCCTTGAAAGCGAGACGCCGGTGGAACAGGCAGAGGCCCAGCTCAAACAGCTCGATGCCATCGAATCGCTGCTGGATGCCATCCGGCAATTGCGTCAGCAGCGCATCGAGCCGATGCAGGCCGACCT
>JAUNHF010000365.1 GCA_030524065.1 Deinococcus sp. | reverse complement strand
AGGCGCAGCGCACCGCCCTGGGCCGCACCCTGCTGGCCGGGCCACGGGCGCTGCTGCTTGACGAGCCCTTTTCCGCGCTGGACCCAGCCCTGCGCCTTGAGCTGGGGCACGAACTGCTGGCACTTCTGGGCAGCCTGGACCTGCCGGTGATTCTGGTCACCCACGACCCGGCCGAAGCTGCGCGGCTGGTGGACGAGGTGGTCACGCTGTAGCGCAGTGGCCGGCCAGGCATCTGCCTTTGGCCCTTCGCCCTCCCGTGTCCGCTCACGGGGCCGACCGCCTTCCCTATACTGGCCCCCGTGCTCAAGTCTCCCTACGCCGGCGGTCACCTGGAAGTGATTGTCGGGCCGATGTTCAGCGGCAAAAGTGAAGAACTGATTCGCCGCCTGACCCGCGCCGTGATTGCCCGCCAGCAGGTGGCGGTGTTCAAACCTGCGCTGGACGACCGTTACCACGCTGCCGCCGTCGCCAGCCACACCGGGCGCTCGCTGGAAGCGCTGCCGGTGCCGGACGCCGCCGCCATCCGCGCCGCCCTGAACGGCGAAGGCCCGCTGCTCAAGGCCGAACCCGATCTGCCGGACGTGGTGGGCATTGACGAAGCACAGTTTTTCGGCCCCGACCTGATTCCATTGGTGCTGGCGCTGGCCGGCGCGGGCGTGCGGGTGGTGCTGGCCGGGCTGGACCTGGATTTCCGCGCCGAGCCGTTTGGGGTGATGCCCGAGCTGCTGGCCCGCGCCGAAAGCGTGGAAAAGCTGACCGCCATTTGCACGGTCTGCGGGGCGCCGGCCACCCGCTCGCAGCGCCTGATTGGCGGCCACCCCGCCCGCTTTGATGACCCGGTGGTGCTGGTGGGCGCCCAGGAAAGCTACGAAGCCCGCTGCCGCCTGCACCACGATCCAGGCCGCGCGGCGACGGCCAGCGCCCCGCCTGCCCAGCAGCGACCGGCAGCAGACGGCTGAGCGGAGCGCTTCGCCACGCTAGCTCCCCCGGTAGCGGGCGTGGACGTTGTTCTTTTTCCACGTTCCCGCTTCGGAAAACTCGCTGATGTCAAGCGACAGCATCAGCCCGTGTGCAGCGTAAGCTTGGGCAAAATGCCCTTGCAGCACGGCAAAAAGCTGGTCGCCCGTTTCCCTTTTAACGTCTTCGCTGCGGCCTGCGCCAATTTGCAGTCTCAGATGCACAAAGGCGTCGGACGGCTCGGAAGAATCCGCCAGCGCGTATTCGCTGAGGCGGTAGGCACGGGCGCGGATGCCGCCCACCGGGAAAATGTCGGGCCGCGCCAGCAGCACGCCGTTGAGCTTTTGCAGCAGTTCGGGAATTCGCGGGTCGGCGATGTTGTCGGTGTATTCGAGGGTGAGGTGGGGCATGGTGGTGCGGAAGGCGGATGGCAGAGGGCAGCTGGCTCGGCACGGGCAGAAGCGAAAGCGCTTTCGGCCTTTTGCCTTAGACCATCTGCCTTCTGCGTCCTACTTCCTCTCTCCTTCCTCGGCAATCAGGGGCTCGGCGCTCTCATCTTCCAGCGCCACCGGGTTTTCCAGGGCGCCCAGGCCGTCAATTTCCATGCGCATCACGTCGCCGGGGTGGACGTGGCTCACGCCCTCGGGGGTGCCGGTCAGAATTACGTCGCCCGCTTCCAGCGTCATAAAGCGGCTCATGAACTCGATCAGTTCGGGGCCGCGCCGAATCATGTCCGAGGTGTTGCCCTCTTGCCGCAGCTCGCCGTTCACATACGAGCGGATGCCGAGGTTGTAGGGGTCGGCAACTTCATCGGCGGTCACAAAGTACGGCCCCATCGGCCCGAAGGTGTCCCAGCCCTTGGCCCGCATGGGGGGGCGGT
>JAUNHF010000364.1 GCA_030524065.1 Deinococcus sp. | reverse complement strand
GGCCATGCGCGAAACGGTGGGCGCGGGTCAGGTCGTTCGTCCACAGGTAGCCCGCCAGCCCGTATTTCACGTCGTTGGCGAGGTGCAGCGCCTCGGCTTCGTCCTTAAACGGAATGGCGGTCAGCACTGGCCCGAAGATTTCTTCCTGGGCAATTTTCATGTCGTTGCGTGCCCCCGTGAACAGCGTGGGACGCACAAAATTGCCCTTGTCGCCCACGCGCACGCCGCCCTCGGCAATCGTCGCGCCTTCCTCGCGGGCGCAGCCGAAATAGGACATCACCTTGTCGAAGTGGCGCGGGTGAACCAGCGGCCCCACCTCGGTTTCAGGGTCAAGCGGGTCGCCCACGCGGATATTCGCGGCGCGTTTGGCAATACGCTTGGTGAATTCGTCGTAGATGCCTTCCTGAATCAGCACGCGGCTGCTGCTGGTGCAGCGTTCCCCATTGAGGCTGTAAATCATGAACACCACGGCGTCCAACGCTTTGTCCAGGTCAGCGTCATCGAAGACTACCACCGGGTTTTTCCCGCCCAGCTCGAAGTGAACGCGCTTGAGGGTGTCGGCCCCCTGCCGCATGATGTGGCTGCCCGTGGTGGTTTCGCCCACGAAGGCCACGGCCTTAATCAGCGGATGCTCAGTGAGCGCCTTGCCCGCGCTCTCGCCAAAGCCGTGCACGAGGTTATGCACTCCTCCCGGCAGCCCCGCCTCATCCATAATCTCCGCCAGCAGCGTGGCACTCACGGGCGACCACTCGGCGGGTTTGTGGACGACAGTGCACCCCGCCGCCAGCGCAGGCGCGATTTTCCAGGTGGACAGCATAAACGGCGTGTTCCAGGGCGTAATTACCCCGACGGGGCCAATCGGCTGGCGAATGGAATAGTTGAGAAAGCCCGTGGTGGGCAGACTTTGCCCATCCTGGGCAGCGGGCGCGCGGTCGGCGTAGAAGCGGAAATTCTCGGCCCCACGCGCCGCCGCCGACTTCATGAAGCGGATGGCCTGTCCCGTGTCGGTGCTTTCTAGCACGGCAATTTCAGAGGAACGCTTCTCAATCAGGTCGGCAATCCGGTGCAAAATCTTGCGCCGCTCGGCCCCGCCCACCTCGCGCCAGGTCTGGAAGGCGTCGTGGGCGGCCTGAGCAGCGCGGTCAATGTCGCTCGCGTCGCCTTCGGCTACCTTTACCAGAAATTCGTTGTCTACGGGCGAGTGCGCCTCAAAGGTCTTGCCCGCCTGCCCGTCCACCCACTGCCCGCCGATGAAATGCTGGAGGCCCTTGCTGAGGCGGTGTTCGCGGAGTTGGTGGGCGAGGTCGTGGTTTGCTGCCACAGCAGAATTGGCCTGGGTCATAAAGTCTCCTCTAGAAAAGGCCGGCGCCTGTGCCGCTCGGCGGCGGGACGGGTCGGTGGGGCCTGAATATGGATGTCGTGTACATTCCACTTTACGGCATCTTGGGAAAGAGGTGCCACTGACCTGCGGCCGGAAAACAGGTCCAGCTGAGGATAGAAAAGTGGTACGCGAAGTCCTGCTATATCGGCCCCACCGTTCAGAAGAGTGAGTGCCCCAAAGGGAAGGAATGGGAAAGCAGCGCGAAAACTGGTCACCCGAATTCGGGGAGTGGAGCGTCTCGGCTGACCTTAAAGCCGAACAAGAGGTGGCCCGAAAGAGGCAGAACAGGCCAATACCCGCAAAAGCCAGCCCAGTCTGAGGTCCGCCCTCCCCTTGGCCCAACCACCCGAGACTGCCGAATATTCAACCATAGGAGGATGTCTCTTACCGTTGCCCTACACCTGCAAGGCTGCATCACTTTAGGGCGATTTTGTAAGTCTTTTTCTTTATCTTTGTCCTACTATGCCTACCATTAA
>JAUNHF010000363.1 GCA_030524065.1 Deinococcus sp. | reverse complement strand
GGGGGGCCTGGTGTGGAGGGGCCACGCCCGGCGGCGCTGGCCGACTTGCCCGCCTGGCAGCGGCGACTGCTTCAGGACTATCAGCTGGTGCTGCTGGACGGGCGCGGCACCGGGCTGTCCACGCCGGTGGGCCGGCTCAGCGGCACTCCACAGGAACAGGCCGAGTACCTGGCCCATTTCCGCGCCGACGCCATCGTCCACGACGCTGAAGCAGTGCGCCAGGCCCTGGGGGCTGAGCGCTGGAGCGTGCTGGGGCAGTCGTTCGGTGGATTTTGCACCCTGACCTACCTCTCGCTCTTCCCGGATGCCGTCGCAGAGGCGCTGTTTACCGGCGGACTGCCTGCACCGGGCCGGCATATTGACGAGGTGTACGCGCTGACCTGGGCCACGCTGCGCGCCAAGTCAGAGCGGTATTACCGCCGCTTCCCGGGAGACCGCGCCCGCATCGCCGCCCTGATGGAGCGGGCCGGGGCCGGCGAGCTACGAACCGAGCACGAGGAAGAACTCACGCCCGAAATGCTGCGCCGGCTGGGGATGCACCTGGGGTCGGACGGTGGGGCCGAGCGACTGCACTTTTTCCTGGAACACCACCCGGAGTCGCCGGTGTTCCGTGCCGGTATCCGGGCGATGCTGCCGTTTCAGGCCAGCCATCCCCTCTACCTGCTGCTGCACGAAGCCTGCTGGGCCGACGCGCAGGTCACCGGCTGGTCGGCCGAGCGCACCATGCCCGCTGACTTTGCCGCCGACCCCACCCTGCTGGCGGGCGAGCATGTCCACCGCGACTTTCTGCGCTGTGACCCCCGGCTGCGTCCCTACGCGGAGGCGGCCGAGCTGCTGGCGGCGCGGGCCTGGGGACCGCTGTATGGCCCGGAGCGCCTGCGGGGGCTGACCGTGCCGGCAGCGGCCGCCATCTATGTGGATGACGCCTTCGTGCCGTTTGAATTCTCGCGGGAAACGGCGGCGCTGCTGCCAGGCCTGCGGACCTATATCACCGACGAGTACGAACACGGCGGCATCCGCTCCAGTGGCGAGCGGGTGGTGGACCGCCTGCTGGGGCTGGCGCAGAGGCAGCTATGAGGCCACGCACCGGGGCGGCCTGCACTCTGCTCACGCTGCTGACCGCCTGCACGGCCCCGCAGGACAGCCAAACCCCGGCCAGCGAACCGACCGTGCTGACCCTGGCGGTGGCCGCCAGCCTACGTGAAGCCGTGACCGAAGTGGCCGCAGCCTACAGCGCGGAGCACCCCGGCCAGCAGGTGCGTATCACGGCCGCCGGATCGGGGGCGCTGCTGGGCCAGCTGAAAGCCGGCGCCCCCGCCGACCTGTTTTTGTCGGCCGACAGCCAGACCATGCAGGAGGCCCAGGCTGCGGGCCTGCTGAGCAGCGCAGCCCGCCCGCTGGTGTACAACCAGCTGGTGCTGATCACGGCCGCCGGAGCAGCGGGGCTGCCTTCTCCCCTACCCGCCAGCCCGCAGCAGGCCGCCAGCTGGCTGAGCGCCCAGGCCGGGGCCGGCGCCCGCCTCGCGCTGGGCCAACCGGGCAGCGTGCCGGCTGGGCGCTACGCCCAGCAAGCCCTGGAAGGGCTGAAGCTGTGGAATACGCTGGAGCCCCGCCTGGTGTACGGCCAGAGCGTGCGCCAAGTCCTGGACTGGGTGGCACGCGGCGAGGCGCAGGCCGGTTTTGTGTACGCCACCGACGCCGCGCTGCTGCCGGAGCGGGTGCAGGTGGTGGCCGAGCTGCCACTGAGTGCGCCCATTGAATATCAGGCCGCGCTGCTGCGGCAGGCCCCGCAGCCCCAGGCCGCCGCCACGCTGCTGGACTTTCTGGGCAGTCCGGAGGCGCAGGGCATCTTCCGCAGG
>JAUNHF010000362.1 GCA_030524065.1 Deinococcus sp. | reverse complement strand
GGGGTCACCGTAATCGGGGGACCAGCCCACGTAGATCATCGGCTGCTCGTCGGCCTTGCTGATCACTTCGCTCCACTGCAGCGGCTGGATGTTCACCCTGAACTTGGGGTTCATGCCCTCAATGTTCATCTTCAGGATTTCCAGCGCCGTTTGCATGGTCTTGCTGCCCTCGCGGTAGGCGGCGTTCAGGGTAAAGCCCTGGTCCCAGGCCTGACCGCCGTGGGCGGCCTTGCAGGCTTCTTCGGCAGCGGCCATGTCGTACTGGGGCACCGGCAGGCTCTCGTCATAGCCCAGGAAGGACTTGGGCAGCATGGTGTTCAGCTGCTCGCCCTTGCCCATCAGCACCTGGTCGGTGTAGGCCTGGTAATCAAAAGCGGCGGCGAAGCACTTGCGCATATTGGCGTCCTGGAAGAAGTTGGCGGGGATACCGTCGCCCCACTGGCCGCTGCCCAGGTTGGGGCTGCCTTCCAGATCCTGGTTCATGGTAAAGCCGAAGGTGCCCAAGCTTTCCAGGCCGTCAACCGTGGTCACGCCGGGTTGGCCGGCCAGCTGGGATTCGACGACTTCACGGCCGCCCGATTCGACCAAATCGGCGTCGCCGCTCAAGAAAGCCTGGATGCGGCTGGACTGCTCAGGCACGATGCTCAGCACCACATTCTTGATGGCGGGAGCGCCGCCCCAGTACCCATCAAAGGCCTTGAGGGTCAGGCCGGTCGAATCGTTGCTGACGATCTGGTAGGGGCCAGTGCCGCTGGGATCTTTGGCCAGGGGGCTGCCGGTCAGGTCCACGCCCACGTGATCCATCATGGTGTCGCCGGTGCCGTCCCACTCGCCCACTTCAATGGCGTGCTTGGAGTCCACGATGCTCTGGCCGGTGTAGGCCAGCTTGGGCAAGAAGGCGGGGTCGGCCTTGGGCAGGTTGAACACCAGGGTTTCGCCGTCACACTGCACAGCAGCGTCGATCTTGTCCCAGGTGACGTTCTTGTCATCCTTGGCATTGGAACCCGTGCCCAGCAGCGACTCGGCCAGGAACCAGTTGCCCGAGTCGGCCGTGTTGGTCACCATGTTGCGCTGGAAGGTGTATTCGGCGTCCGCGCAGGTAAAGGGGTTGCCGCTATGGAACTTCACATCGGGGCGCAGGGTGAAGCTGTACTGGGTGCCCGCGTCGTTGGCCGTCCACTCGGTCGCCAGCACGCCTTCAAGTTCCGTGGTGGAGTTGCCCTTGTAGGTGAGCAGCGTTTCGTAGACGTTTTCCAGCACTTCGCCGCTGGCCGTGTCGTAAGAGGTGCCGGGGTCGGTGGTGGGGATGTCGCTGGAGCGCTGAATCACCATGGTGTCGGTCTTGCCGGCCGCCGAAACGGTGGCGGCACCGGACGCCGCAGCGCCAGAAGTGCTGGTATCAGAAGCGCTGGTACCGGACGCTTCCGTGGTTGCCACGCCCGAGGTGGTCTCGGTGGTCGTGGTCTTGGTGTCGCAGGCCGCCAGCGTCAGGGCCAGGGTGGTCAGGGCAAAGATTCTCTTCATGCATATCTCCTTGGAAGTCCTGCTTCAACTTCAGAACAGGGCTTGGCACGCCTGCCAGACAAGCAGCAAGCGCAGGGTTGATTGATCTAACCGGAAGTAAATTTTACATGATTTGCTCACCCTGTACAGATGACGCAGAAAGCTTTTGCATAAATTCTATTTTATCTGAATAATTCAGCACAAGCCAATCCGGCAATGTTAAAGTGGTTTAACCCTGATTTAGTCATACATAATCTTTCGCGCTATTTATATTCTCAAATGATCTTTAGAGGCGCACCTAATCTTTTGTTATTTGACATATGAGCAGCTGCATAAAATCAGGCCATATAGGTTTTTTA
>JAUNHF010000019.1:9309-14480 GCA_030524065.1 Deinococcus sp. | reverse complement strand
ATGCGCCGGGTCACTGTCAAGTCCACCGATGCTGAGGGCAAGGCCGTGACCATCGTGCTTGATATCGTTAATCCGGGGAGGCTGTGATGAACGGTCCTAAACGCGGCCACGTAGCCGGCCTCACACTGGTCGAATTGCTGGTGGCTATGGCTATTTTTGCACTGATCATGCTTTTGGTCAGTCAATTCTTTACTCAGAGCAGCAGCGTCTCCATGGCTTCTTCGAGCCGCGCCGAATTGCAGCAGGAAGTGCTGAATGCCCAGCAGCTGATGGCGTCTAACCTCAAGGACGCCTGGTTTGTTTATCCGTCTGGGTCAAGCATCAAGATGACCGACACGGTCCTTACCCAGAAGCCAGCGGGAGGCAACACCTGGGTGGTCGGCACCGATCCGATTGCCGCTATGATTTTGCTTCCCAGGAATCCCGGTGTGGCATGCTCGGCCAATCCGGACGGATGTTACCGCTTCCGGGCCTATTATCCTGTGCGCCGCTCGGTCTGGGTGGCGGGCACGGCCAACGACAGCTGGCGGAACCCTGGGCCTAGTGCCCTCAATGACAACCGGACGTGGGTGCTGGCCGAATACCGGGCCAATATGGACCTGAACGCTGCGGCAGTTGCGGCCGCCAATGCAGGAACGGCGCCGGCAGTCCCCACTGGGGCGACGGCCAATCTGCTGGCCGATTACATCGCACCCACCAACGCGAGTGGGGCAACCTATACCATGTTCAACTATGCCAGCGACGGTCAGTCCCTGACCATACGTTTGGCGGTCACCCAGCAAGTGGGCTCGCAGGTGCTGCGGCTGCCCGACAAGACAGGCACCTACGACATCACGGCCTCATTCAACAATGTAGGCAAGCTGCTTAAGCCCTGATGACCAACCCTGTGGACACTCTTCCCAAGGCCGGGCTGGCCGCTACACTGTCACCCATGTCCACTCTGGTCTCTGACCGGGTGCAGCATCTGCTGACGCAGGAGCGCATCCTTTTGGCCGATGTTCAGGCCCTACTGTCCCGCTGCGGCGCTCCCGAAGAGGCACAGGGCCACGCCCGGCAGGCCCTCTTTGCCCTGGACGAAACCTTCTTGCTGGTGGTGGTGGGCGAATTCAATGCGGGCAAAAGCAGTTTCGTGAATGCCCTGCTGGGCTCGGCCGTGTTGCCCGAAGGCGTCACCCCCACCACCGACCGGATTTACGTGCTGGTGAACGGTGAGCGGGCCGGCGAGATGCAGCCGACCGCTGACCCGTTCGTGAGCCGGCTGACCCATCCGCTGCCGGGCCTGGAAGGGGTAGCGCTGGTGGATACTCCCGGCACCAATGCCATCATCCGCCAGCATCAGGCACTGACCGAAGGGTTCTTGCCCCGCGCCGACCTGGTGCTGTTCCTGACCAGTGCGGATAGGCCCTTTACCGAGTCCGAGCGGCAGTTTCTGGAGCTGGCCGCCCGGTGGGGCCGCAGCGTGGTGATGGTGGTCAACAAGGCCGATCTGCTGGAGACCCCCGAGCAGCGGGAGCAGGTGCGTGAGCATGTAGAAAAGGGGGCACGTGGCGTACTGGGCCTGAATCCTCCTGTATTTCTGGTGAGCGCCCGCGCCGAGCAGCGCGGTGGCGACGCCGGATTCGCAGCGCTGCGGGACGCCCTAAGCCGCCGCCTCTCGGAAACGGGGCGCACCCGCCTGAAGTTGCAGGGACCGCTGAACACCGCTGCCGAGCTGCTGGACGGTGAAGTTCGCCGCACCCACGCCGCCCGCGAAACCCTGAGTGCCGATCTAGAGATTTTGCGGGACTTAGAAGCCCAGCGTGTACGCCACGGCGAGAGCATGCTGGGCGAGCTGGACGGGCAGCTCAACCGCGTGGGCCGCCTGCTGGGCGAGTTCGAGATGCGGGCCGACCGCTTTATTGACCAGAAGCTGCGCTTTTCTAACGTGCGCGGCCTGATGAATGGTCGCGAGCTGGAAGAGCAGTTCCGCGCCGAGGCAGTGGCCGAGTTGCCGGACGCCATTGACCGGCAGTTCTCGCACATGATCGACCGCTTCGTGGAAGCCAACCTGCACTTCTGGGAGGATGTGCAGGCGTTTCTGATTCGCCGTCAGCCCTCGCAGGACGTGGCCCGCACGCGCTTTTCTTACGACCGCGCGGCGCTGCTGGAAGGGATTGCCGGCAGCGCCCGCGAGCATCTGGAAACCACCACCGAGCAGGGGCTGGCCCGCGAGCTGTCGCGCGACGCCGAGGACTCCATGAAAGGTATGATCGGCGGTCTGGCCGGGGGCATGGGCCTGGGCGTGGGGATCGGGGCGCTGGTGGGCGCCTCGGCACTGGACTTTACCGGGGGCATCCTGGCAGGGCTGACGCTGGGCAGCCTGGGCCTGTTTGTGCTGCCCAACAAACGCCTGGCCGCGCACCGGCAACTGCGGGCGCGGGTAGAAGAACTGCGCGAAGCCCTGGAGCGCATCGTGCGGCGCGAATACGAGCGCGAGCAGGAGCGGGCCGATGCCCGGCTGCGCGATGCGATCAGTCCCTACACCCGCTTTACGGCCCAGGAGGAAGAGCGTCTGACGGCGGCCGAAGCTTCGCTGACTGGCCTACAGGCGCAGTTGCAGGCCCTCCGCACGCAGGTGGCCGAATTGCAGGAGCCAGAGCAGACTTCGGCGCACACGGCCGGTGAGCCCGCTTCCTGACCCTGGGGGCTCAGACCCTGAGAGCTCAGCCCTGCTCTGAAGCGCCATGCTCCTGGAGCACCCGCATGGCTTCTTCACGCAGTGTCCTTTCTTCGCGCAGGTAGCGCTCGGCGGTCATCTGAATACCGACCGCCGCCACCACCTGCCCCCCATACCAGTAGGGCAGCGCCAGGGTGCACTGCCCCGGCAGCCATTCCTCAATCGAATAGGCGTAGCCCCGGCGGCGCACCCGCTCCAGTTCGGTTTCCCACTCGTCGGCGGTGGAGATAGAAGACGGCGTACAGATGGTAAATTCCGGCGGCTGCATGTCCAGATAGGCGTACAGCACTTTGCCGCTGGCGGTGGCGGTGCTGGGCAAGTAGGTGTCCAGCGGCATGTCAATGTCGGCGGCGGGGTGGCGCTCACGAATGGCGCAGACAACCTCAGTGTCTTCCAGCAGGCACAAAAAGGCCACCGTCTGGATGTCCAGCGCCAGGTGGGTGATCAGTTGCCGGGCCGCCATGAACCAGGGCAGCGAAATATTCAGCTGCGCTCCCATTTCGGCCAGCCGCCACGACAGCCGGTAGCGCCCAGCCGGCGTGCGCCGCAACATGCCGGCCTCGGTCAGGCCTGCCAAGTAGGCGTGGACCGTGGCGCGGGGCATCTGTAACTGGGTTGCCAGCGCACGCACACCCCACTCGGGCTGCGCAGCACCAAAGGCACCCAGGATCCGGGCCGCTTTTTGTAAGGAGTGCACGCGTCCAAAATACAGGGACGCACCCGGCCTGCCTAGCCGCAGAGGGTTAATCCACCCGCAGCTCTTCGGCTTCGGTGAGCAGGTCCACTGCGCCCGACCCGATTTCGTAGTAGCCGCCGATCACCCGGATGTGGCCGCCCGCTTCGGCTTCCCGGATGACGGCCTGTTCGCGCAGGCACTGCACCTGGGTCCGCACGTTGCTGATCACCGCTTCGCGCATGCGGGCTTTTTTGTCGCGGATGGTCGGCAGGTTCTGCACACTGGGCTGAATCTGCCCGATCAAGCGGCGCAGGTGTTCGGGTTCCTGGTCAATCTCGTCCTGCGGCAGCATGGCGGCGGCCACTGCCCCGCAGCCCTCGTGGCCCAGCACCAGCACCAGCTGCACTTGCAGGTGCCGAATGGCGTATTCCAGCGTGCCCAGCCCGGCCCCACCCACCACGTTGCCGGCCACCCGCACCACAAACAGGTCGCCCAGGCCCTGATCAAAGACCAGTTCCACCGGCACGCGGCTGTCGCTGCAGGCCAGTACGGCGGCAAAAGGCGTCTGGCCGATAATCTGCGCGCGGCGTTCGTTGGCGCTGATCTCCGGGCGGCGGGCCTGACCTGAGAAAAAGCGGGCGTTGCCGTCTTCCAGGGCCCGGATCGCTTCTTCGGGACTGGAAACGCGGTTGGGCCGCAGCTCCGCGATGTCCTCCATGGAAGCGCCGCGCCGAATGGCCTTGAGCAGTCGCCGTTCCAGCGCCGCGCTGAGGAGGTCGCCGGGCGATGAGGTGGCGGGCGAGTCAGGCCGCTTCTGTGCTGAGGCGGCGGGGCCTGGACGCGGGCTTTCCGGGGTATGGGACATACTGCTTAGTATTCCACCAGCGGCGGCGCCTCTGCCACGGGGCCGCCCGCTAAGCTGGGGCATGACCCAAGACTGGACCCCCGCAGACATGCCGCCCGCAGAGTTGTCCGGCGAGGCGGATGACCTGACCCCGCAGGAGATGACCTTGCCGCAGCTGCTGGAGCGCTACGCCACGCTGCGCGACACCGTGCAGGGCCTGGAAGCCGAAAAAGAAGAACTGGGCGCCCTGATCAAGCGGGCGCTGGCAGCGGGCGAAGAGGCCGAAACCGACCTGTACCGCGCCGAGCTGAAAGTGTCGCGCCGGGTGGAGTACCCGCTGGACCGCTTCCGCGAGGTCTTCGGTGACGCCGCCGCGCTGGAAGCGGCCAGCATTGACCGGCGGAGGGCCGAAGCCCTGGCCCGCGCCGGCGACCTGGACGGCGAGCGGCTCAAGCAGCTGGCTGTCAGTAAAGAGATTCAGGTGCTGCGGCTGGTGCCCAAAACGTCTTAGGCGGCGCGGTGGGGTGGCCCTGCTTCCCCGCGCTCAGCCCACGCCCGGCACAGTAAAGCAAAAAGCGTTGTGGGCGCCGCGCCGCTCGGCCCAGGCCTGCCCGCCCCAGCCCTGCACGATAGAGCGCACGATATACAGGCCCATGCCGCTGCCCTGGCCGCTGACATGCCGGCCCCGGGTGTGGGCGCGGAACAGCCCCTCCGTGTCGGAGATGGGTGCACCCTGATCCAGCACCGCCACCTCAACCCAGGGTCCCTTGGGCTGGGTCTGCACCTCGATCTGTCCGTCCTCGGGGCCGTATTTCAGGGCGTTTTCAATCAGGTTCAGCAGCACTTGCAGCAGCTTGTCGGGGTCGGCGCGGACCAGGTGGTCTTCACCGAAATGCACCTGCCCGGCTTTGCGCGGGCCAGTGCGGCTGCGGCGC
>JAUNHF010000019.1:0-9209 GCA_030524065.1 Deinococcus sp. | reverse complement strand
GGCGCTCTACCCGCTCGAAGGCTTCGGACAGGGTCAGGGTGCGGGCGCGGGTGGGGCGAAAGCCCACCGCCAGGTCCTCGACCAGCCGGGCCAGCCGCTCGGTTTCCTGCAGGCCCTGCGCCACGAAGCTTTGCTGCAACTCGTCGGGCATATCGTATTCCAGCGCTTCCAGAATGCCGCGAATGGCCGTGACCGGCGTGCGGAACTCGTGCGAGAGCACCGCCGTGGCTTCGCGCAGCTCGGCTTCACGGCGGCGGTGTTCGCTGATGTCTTCCAGAATCAGTGCCCCGCTTTTGCCTTCGGGCCGGGCCTGGCAGCGCAGGGTCTTGCCGCTCACTTCCAGTTCCAGCTCGCCGCCCCGCTCCGCCAGGGTTTCCAGGGTGTGGCGGCGCACCACTTCCAGCAGGGGCCGGCCCAGAGCGCGGTGTTCCGGTACGCCCCACAGTTCGCTGGCGGCGCGGTTCAGCCCGGTGACCGTCAGTCCCGTGACCCCTGTGCCCCCACCCGGCCCGGTGGGCTCGCGTCGGTACAGCAGCACCGCCTGCGGCAACGCGTCCAGCCAGCCTGGCGCTGCGCCGCTCAGTTGCGGCTCGGCCTGCGCTGGGCCGTTCAGGGCGCCGTGCTCATGCTCATGGTTGTAGTCTCCCCCCACTATTCTTCTCCTTCCCAGGCCCGCATGCGGTAGCCCCGGCCGCGCACCGTTTCCAAAAAGGTCGGTGCGCCGGGTACGTCGCCCAGGTGCGAGCGCAGCTGCGTGACATGCTGGTCCACCGTGCGCTCACCGCCCAGAAAATCGGCGCCCCAGACACGGTCCAGCAGTTCGGTGCGCGAGTAGACTCGGCCCGCGTTCTGCGTCAGGAAGGTCAGGAGGTCGAACTCGCGGCGGGTCAGGCTCAGGCGGTGGCCGCTCAAGCGGGCGTCGGCCGCTGCCAGATCAATGTGCAGCGGGCCGTTGCTCAGCTGCTGCGGCTGCTCGGGCTGGGTGCGGCGCAGCAGGGCACGCACGCGGGCCACCAGCTCGGCGGCGCCAAAAGGCTTGGTCAGATAGTCGTCTGCGCCGGTTTCCAGGCCCTCAACGCGCTCGGCCTCGGCGGCGCGGGCGGTCAGCATCAGCACCGGCAGCCGGCGCAGTTCGGAGTGCGAGCGCAGCCGCCGCAGCAAGCCCAGCCCGCTTTCGCCGGGCAGCATCCAGTCCAGCACCAGGGCGTCGGCACCGGCCAGGGCATCTTCAGCCTCAGACACCGTAGCGTAGGCACTTACCGTCAGACCGGCCCGCTCCAGGTGAAAGCGCAGGACTTCCCGGACCGTGGCCTCGTCTTCGATCACGACGACATGGTTCATCGCCTGACATTGTGCCCCAGGTGCGGGCCGTTTACGTCAGCGCTGTGTCAGGCCTGCCCGTGCCAAAGCAGGTCGCCTGCCCCGCTCCCGAGGCAGGCGACCTGACAAGACAGAGGCTGAACTTGGGGAGAGACACGGACTTACTGGTACGCCGCTTTGTCACATCACGTGTTGCAAGAAGCGCTCGGTGTTCTTCCGCACCGCGCAGCGCATCTCTGTTGCTGCTCACGTCGGTTTCGTTGCGTCGCCGCAGCTAGGGCGGCGCGGCGGCGAGGCCTATCAGCCAGCTACGGTTTCGGGAAAATCAATGTCCGTGGCGTCGCTCCACAGGCCTTCGAGGTCGTAGTATTCGCGGGCTTCTTTGGTCATGATGTGCACAGTGATCGCCCCGAAAGACAGCAGCAGCCAGCGCTCGCTGGGGCCTTCTACGCTGGGGGCGGGCAACCCGACTTCACCGGCGCGGTCGCGGATGTTCTGCTGCACGGCGTTGAGCTGTAGGCCTGCGGTGGCCGTGCAAATGATGAAGTAGTCCAGCGAGGTGCTGACATCGGTGAGGTCCAGCACGCGCACGTTCTCGGCCCGGCGCTCGCGGGCGGCGTCAACCAGCGCCTGGAGCTGCTGGAGGTCTTGGGTCTTTTGTTTGGTCATGGTTGCTCCTTGTGGGGCGGAAACTCCGCTGCAAAAACTGGACTGCGGAAACTGAAGTGGGGGCGAACAAAGCGGACTGGCGTCTGCGCCAAGCGGAGGTGCCGCGGGGCCGCATGGGAGTGCCCTGACCATAGCAGAGGCCCGGTGCCCCTGCGCCCCTACCCGGTTGAGCGTTCGCTTAGGGCGCCCGCCCGGCATCGCTGCCGCCCTGCTGCGGCCTTGCCCGTAGGCAGGCAAAAGGAGCGGCGCTCAGGGGGCACTGGTGTCGGCCAGCACCGCCGCCGCGTCACTCCGGGTCAGGCCCAGCTGGCGGCCATCGGTCACGCGGCGCCGGGGCAGCAGCGCGGCCAGCTGGGTCTGCGCGTCGGTGCCCAGCCACACGGCAACCTCGCCAGGTTGCAGCTCGAAGCGTTCCCCCTGAAGCCGGGGCAATCCCAGCAGCTGCGCCAGAGTGCTGGCCTCACTGGTGGCGTCCAGCGTCAGCACCTGACTGCTCATGGGGTCGGGCGGCTCCAGCTGCACGCGGACAGTGCGGTAGCCGGTCTGCTCCAGGCTGCGGGCCAGCGCCGGGCCCAGCAGGGCGCCGGAGCCGTCGTGAATCACCACCGGCAGCTCGGCCAGGGCGGCGGCAGGGTCGCTGGCCTCTTCAGGGGTGAAGTCTTCAAAGTCAGGCGATTGGAGGCCGGCGGTGCCCGCACTGTCCCCGGCCGTCTGTTCGGTCTGTGCCCCGCTGGCCTGCTGCTCCTGCGCGGCCTGGCGGCGTTCGGCGTCCAGGCTGGGATTGCTCCACACCTGCCCCAGGGCGGCGCGGTCCACAGCCAGGTTGAAGCTGCCCGGAATGGTGCTGGTCGGCAAGGTGGCAAAAGTCAGGTTCAGCTGCGCCAGATAGGGCAGCAGCGCGGTCAGCCGGTCGGGACTGAGGTCGGTTTCGATGTTTTCCCCAAAGCCGGCGATCAGGGTGGGGATGATGCGCAGCCCCTGCGGTGACCGCAGCTTGCCAATCAGCTGGGTCAGGGCCTGTTTCTGGTGGTCTATTCGGCCCCAGTCGTCGCCCACGCCCTTGCGGACCCGCAAATAAAGCGCGGCGGTGCGGCCGTCAAGGTGCTGTTCGCCGGCGGGCAGGTCCAGATGGATCCCAGCAGCATTGTCCGTCCACTGGATGCCGCCAGCAGGCACAGTGACGGTCAGTCCACCCAGTGCGTCAATCAGTTCGGCCACGTAATCCTCGTTCAGGACCACATAGGCGTCCACCGGGCTGCCGGTGATGGTTTCCACCCCACGGCTCAGGGCGCGGGGGCCGCCAGCCCAGTACTGATGGTTGATCTTCTGCTCGGCTGCCGTCCGGTCTGGGTCGTACTCGCCCACGTTGGTGTCACGGGGAATATTCAGTACCTCTACCTGTGGGCCCGTGACCTTGATCAGCATCAGGGTATCGGTGTTGATTTCCTGAAAGAGCCCCTCGCGCTGGGTCTGGTCCTCGCAGCGCAGGTGGTACCCGCAGTACGCCACGTCGCGTCCCGCCAGCAGCAGGGTAAATTCGGGCTGCTGCTGGGTTTCGTAGCCGGCGGCTTGCCCCGCTCCGAAGGTCAGCCAAGCCGCCCCACCCCAGCACAGCGCTCCCAGCGTCAGCCCGCCGATCTGTAGGCTTCGCAGCCAGGCCCGGCGGCGCTCGGTGGGGGTGCGGCCAGTGCCGGGCGGCAATGGCGGGCGGGTCCGGCGGCCCTGGGGGGCACGGCCGGTCATGCGGGGGTTTCTCCGGCCCAGGACAACTGGCCCTGTGTTCCAAGCTGGCCCTGCGATTCCAGCCAGCGGTACAGCTTCAGGGTGCGTGGGTGAATTTCCGTGTTCCGGCTGCTGAGGTAACGCACCTTGGAGCCGATGGCCTGCGCCAGCGCCGCAGCCAGATCGTGCAGGGCCAGCTCGCGGATATCGGCGTTGACGCCGCGTCCAGGCTCGGACACGTCCGCGATGTAGACGCAGGCCGAAATGGCGTGCCCTGGCCGGGGGCCGGTCACATGGTCTTCTACGGCGTCCAGCACCACCTGATCGGTAAAGCCCTGAGCTTCCAGCGCGTGGCGGGCGGCGCGGCCATGCACGGCCAGCGGCCAGCGGGCGTCCAGCTCGCATTCGGGCGGGGCCAGGCGCAGCAACTCCTCGCCGCTGAGGTCGCGGGCAAGGTCATGCAGAATGCCGGCAGCGTAGGCCCGGCGGGTATCCAGCCCCGCCGCGTAGGCGATCTGCGCGGCCAGCAAAGCCACCCGCTTGACATGCTCCCAGCGGGCTGGGGTCACGCGGCGCTGCACTTCGGCCGCCCATGCGGGCCAATCGGCCGTCATCCAGTCCGGCAGGGGCCAGTCGGCGGCCACTGCGCTGGGCAGCGGCAACTCGCTCAGGTCGGAGCACAGCGCCGCCCGGTCAGCGATGGCGGCGCCAGACTGCGTGACCACGGGGTCGAACTCGGCCATCAGCTGTGGCGCAGCGGCGCGCTGAGGCTGGTGCGGGGGGGCAGGCAGCAGGGCGCGGCGGAGCATGGGTGGGGGGCAGGCGCTAACCGCAACATGGCAGCCACTATACCGCCGCAGCCTGAGTGGAAGGTTGCTGTTTTCCGGGGTGCTTCCAGCGGCGCAGTCGCCTCAGGGCGCGCTCGCGGCCGGGTCGGTCGCCGCGCCCGCCTGCCGCTGCTCGCGCACGTCCAGCTGCGCCGTGACCTCATCCAATACTTCTACGCCGGCCGGGGGCTGAAACTGCACCACGGCCTCGTAACGGCCAGGGCGGTACTCGGCGGTGCCCACCAGTTCGCTGAGGCCCTCCAGGGTGCCGGCCGGGCCAGACACCTGCACCTGCTGGGGGGAAAGTCGGGCGGCGCCCACCACTTCCAGCCCGCTGGGCGGCGCGGCCAGCCGGACCGGCAGGGTGCGGCTGATCTGGCGGTCGCTGCCCGCCCGCGACAGCCGGACCGCCGCCGGAGAAACGGTCAGGTCCTCTACCGGCTGGCCTTCATTGTCCAGCGCCAGCAGCGACACCGAGCGGCTTTCGCCAGGTTGCAGGTTGACCGGCGCATAGATGATCTGCGCGACCTCGTTGACCGCCCGGCTGGGGCCGCTGACCTTCACCTCGGCTGGCTGCGCCTGATAGCTGGGCATCACGGCGCTGCCCGGCGCGTAGACGCTGACCGTGACCGCCACGGCACGGGTCTGCACGGTATCCACGACGCCCTGCACCCGGTCGGGCGTGACCCGCACCACCTCGGTGCTGCCCGGCGCGGTCACCGTCACTGGCTGGTTGAACGAGCCTTCGGCAATGTCAGTCACGTTGACCACGGCCTCAATCATCTCGCCGCGCAGCTCGCGTAGGCGCTCAGGCCGCCCGCTCAGGGTCACTTTGATGGTGCTGGGCGACAGGCCGGTCACTGCCCGCGTGGCGGCGGTGGTTTCGCCGTTGTTGTCGCGCACGTTGATGGGCACATCGTAGGTCTGGTCAATGATGGCCCGCCGGTCTTCGGACGCCAGGAACCACAGCACGCAGGCGGCCAGCAGCGCCAGCAGTTTGGCGCCCCAGTCGTGGGTCAGGCCACGGCGCAGGTGGTCGCGGGTTTGCCGCCGTGGAAAGGACTCCGGAGCCTGTGAGGGACCTGGGCCGGGCGCGGGGGGAACGGTCATGCGCCGGGCTCCTGCGGGGAGACGGAAGGCGGAGTGGCTGGAGCTGGCGGCTGCGCTGCCTGAGCTGTCTGTGTTGCCTGGGCGGCTTGGGCTGGCTGGGCGACCGCGCCCTCCGTCGTTGGCGGCTCAGGCTCGGGCGTGTGCCCAAAGTGGCTGAGCGACTGCACCTCGCGGTCGTACACCAGCACGCGCAGTTGCTCGCGCAGCTCGGTGATGTTCAGGTCCGGCCCCAGGCGGCCCGACAGGGCGATGCGCATAGAACCGCGCTCCTCGCTGACCACCAGCACCACAGCGTCGGTCACTTCCGACAGGCCGATGGCCGCCCGGTGCCGGGTGCCGTAACGGCGGTAGGTGCCGTCGCTGGCCTGGAGAGGAAACAGGCAGCCGGCCGCCACCACCCGGTTGCCCTGAATCACCACGCCGCCGTCGTGCAGCGGAGCGTTGCGGGCAAACAGCGCTTCCAGAAAAGGCACGCTGACCTTGGCGTCCAGAGCCACGCCGCTGGCGGCGATCTCGCCCAGGGGGGTGCCGCGCTCAATGGCGATCAGGGCGCCGATCTTGCGCTCAGCGAGGCGTTCCATTGCCCGCGAAATGTCCTGCAGCGTGGCGCCGCCCCCGTTGTCCTCGCGCAGGCGGGGGCGCCCGATGCGCTCCAGCGCTGCTCGCAGTTCAGGCTGAAACAGCACCACCAGTGCAAAGATTCCAATGGTCCCCACCTGCCCCAGCAGCGAACCGAGCGCCACCATGCCCAGCAACTGCGCCGCGAACCACACCACCAGAAACACCGCGATGCCCCGCACCAGATTCACCGCCCGCGTCCCCGACACCAGCCGGTAGCCCTGGTACAGCACAAATGCCACCAGGGCGATGTCGGCCAGGTCCAGCAGGCCCAGGGGCGGAAGCAGGCTCAGTTGTGGCAGAACATTCAAGGGGGAAAGCGGAGTCCTTTCTTCTGGGTCACGTCCTGTGGGTTACGTCTTTTGGGTCGCCGGCCATCTGTGTTCGCAGTCAGGCCGGCTCCGGCCCGCATGCACCTGGGCGCAGAACGCGGCGCAGGGAGCAGCGGCGGGCGGCGCGTTCTGGGGCCAGGGGTCACTATACCGGGCGTCCATGAGCAGAACTCTTGCATAGGGGCGAGGGGAGCGGCGCGGCCGGAGAACGCCGCAGGCGCCTGATCACGCGGCGCTACAGTAAAAGGCATGACAGACCTGATTCCGGTGATGGGCGGCCTCTCGAAAAAGACGGACAGCAAAATCGTGCTGGTGGTGCTTGACGGCGTGGGCGGCTTGCCCATGACCCCGGGCGGCCCCACCGAACTGGAAGCGGCCAAGACGCCTTCTCTGGACGCCCTGGCCGCACAGAGCCAGCTTGGTCAGCTGGAACTGGTCGGCGCCGGCATCACCCCCGGCAGCGGTCCAGGGCACCTGAGCCTGTTCGGGTACGACCCCCTGACCTACACCGTGGGCCGGGGCGCCCTGAGCGCGGTGGGCATCGGCGTGCGGCTGAACGCGGGCGACGTGGCCGTGCGCGGCAACTTTGCCACCCTGGGTGAAGGCCGCGTGGTGCTGGACCGCCGTGCCGGCCGCCCCACCACCGAAAAGAATGAAGAAATTGTGGCGCAGCTGCGTGCCGCCATCCCCGAAATTGACAGCACCCCGGTGGAGATTTATACCGAGTCCGAGCACCGCTTTGTGGTGGTGTTCCGCGCCGGCACCGAACCGCTGGGAGCGCAGATCAGTGACGTGGACCCGCAAATTACCGGCGTGCCGCCCCGTGACGCGCAGGCCGGAGATGAGGCCAGCCAGAAGACGGCCAACCTGGTCAACGAATTCGTCAAGCGCGCCGAAGTGGCCCTCAGCGCCGAGCCGCAGGTCAACGGGGTGCTGTTCCGGGGCTACAGCGACGTGCCGCACTTCCCACAGTTTCCCGAGGTCTACAAGCTGAGCGCCGCTTGCATCGCCGGCTACCCGATGTACAAGGGCCTCGCCAGTCTGGTGGGCATGAACGTGCTGGACGTAGACAGCGTGGAAGACGCCCCGGAAGGCAAGCTGGATGCCCTGAGGCGCGAGTGGGAGAACTACGACTTTTTCTTCTTCCACGTCAAGAAGACCGATTCCACCGGCGAAGACGGCAACTTTGACGCCAAGGTCGCCAAGATTGAGGCGTTTGACGCCATCTTGCCTGAAATCCTGGCCCTGAATCCGGACGTGCTGGCGATTGTGGGCGACCACTCCACCCCGTCCCGACTGGCGAGCCACTCCTGGCACCCGGTGCCGGTGCTGATCTACAGCGAGTATGGCCGCAGCGACGCCGCCGAGCGCTTTACCGAAAGCGAAGCGCTCAGGGGCAGCCTGGGCCTGCGCCACGGCACCGCGCTGATGCCTCTCTTGATGGCGAACGCCCTGAAGCTGGACAAGTACGGGGCCTGAGCTGGCTGGCAGGGGAGAGGGCAGGCCACCCGGGCTGCCCTTTTGTCGGTGGCTAAATGATAATGCTTTACCAAAATCAAAAACTGGGCTAGGCTGGGGCGGTGAACAAAAAGACTGTTTTTCTAACGTTGGCCGCAGCGCTTGCCCCAGTTTCTGTGGCCCACGAACTGTGGGTGCAGACCGGCCACACCCACGGCGGTGAACTTCTGAAAGCTGACTTGGGCTACGGCCACAACTTTACCCCGGCGGTGATTCCAGCCGAGCGACTGCATTTCTTCAGGGCGGGCATGACCTTGACCGGCCCGGAAGGCACCCAGCGGCTGGTGCAGCGTGGCCCGCACAATTACAGCTACCAGAGTGCCGCGCCGCTGAAAGAAGGCAGTTACCTGGTGGCCGCCACCTACCAGCCGACCTTCTGGTCAAAAAATGCGGCGGGCGAGTGGGCACAAAAAAACCTGCGCGAGATGCCCGGCGCCGTGTACTGCGAGCAGACCCAGATGTTCGGCAAGAACGTGCTGAACGTGGGACATGACAGCTTGGGCAAGCAAACCGTGACGCGCCCGCTGGGTCACACCCTGGAAATCGTGCCGCTGGACAACCCTTCCGCGCACCGCGTGGGCGAGGCCATCCCGATGCAAGTCCTCTTTAACGGTGAGCCGCTGGCTGAGGCCACCGTCACGGCCAGCTTTGCCGGCTTTGACACCTCCTACAAGGAAGTGGGTCACGCCGCCGAAGCCCAGGCTTTTTCCAAGCTGACCGACGCCGAGGGCAAAGTAGAACTTTTGCCGCTGCGCCAGGGATTCTGGAAAGCCAAAGTGATTCACAAGACTGCCTACCCTGAGGCCAGTAAGTGCCAGAACCTGGCGGCCTACGCCACGCTGACCTTTGAGCTGGGAGCCGGGGCGCACTGATTGGGCTGAGACTAGAGGTTGGAGGGCGAGTTGCTGTCAGCACTGAGGGCGAAAGTCGAGCATGGAACAGGTACAAAGTGACACTGCTTGTTCCTGAATCAGTCGCAAGCCCTGCTCGGGCGCGGGCGTAGACGCAGACGGCAACAAGCCCTCCTCCACGGATCTCCATCTCTGATTCGGGGCCATCAAGAGGGTATGCCAGTTGAGAGCATAGGTCACCT
>JAUNHF010000361.1 GCA_030524065.1 Deinococcus sp. | reverse complement strand
AGGCCAGCCGGGGTGCGGCCGTGCGGTTGGTCGGCAACCCCGACTTCGCTCAGGGGCTGGAGAACTGGAGTACCCAGACGGCTGGCTCGGAAAAAGACGCGCTGGCCCTCGCCCCCTCGGCCACCGTGCAGCTGGTGCAGGATGCGGCGGCGACGGGTGGCCGCTTCCTGCGCGTGTCGCAGAACTGGTTCGAGGTGGCGCACCGCCGCCCGCTGCCGGTGAACCCTGCCCGCACCTATCGCCTGACCGCCCGCGCCCGCCGCACCGCTGTGGAGTCCGACCGGATATGGGCTGGCGTTGCCTGCCTGGGTCCAGAGCTACAACTCATCGCTGTGCGGTATGGCGCGTACTGGAGTAGCACGCCCTGGAAACCTCCAATGGGCGAGTGGGACATCAAAACCGGCACGTTCAGCGGCAGCGGCAGCACCGAGACCAATTTCCCTGCTGGGACAGCCTTCATTCGCCCGTTCTTCAAGTTCAACGGAGATTCCAGGGGCGGCACTTCTGATCTTGACCTGCTGCTCTGGGAGGACGTGACCTCGGAGACAGTGGCTGGCGGATACGCAGCGGCCAGCCAGCAGAGTGCCGCGAACGCCAAAGCCTCTTCGGACCTGGCCGGGGAGCGGGCGGAGGCAGCGCGGGGTTGGTCGGTCAAGGCGGAAACGGCGCAGACGGCAGCCAACACGGCAGCCGGGACAGCGGCAGATCAGGCTAAGGTGGCCCAGCAGCAGGCGGCGGCGGCCGTGAACAGCGCTGCGGCGGCCAAATCAAGTTCGGATGCGGCTGGCACCCAGGCCCAGGCCGCGCAGGCCAGCCGGGTGGCCGCTGAGGCGGCGCGGGACAACGCGGCAGGAAGTGCGGGGACGGCCAGCGAGCGGGCGCGGGCGGCGGCCACCAGTGCCGAGCAAGCAGCGGCCAGCTCTACATCTGCCGGACAGAGTGCGGAAGCTGCGCGCGGCTGGACCGTGAAGGCCGAGTCGGCCCAGACGGCGGCCCAGCAGTCGGCCACGAACGCGGCGGGGAGTGCTGCTACGGCCAGCACCCAAGCAGGAGCGGCAGCCGAGAGTGCGTCACAGGCCAAGTCCAGTTCGGATGCCGCCGGCTCGGCCTCTAATGCATCTCAGGCCAGCCGGCTGGCAGCAGAAGCGGCGAGAGACAGCGCAGGGGGCAGTGCCAGCACAGCGGATACGCGAGCAAAGGCAGCGGCGACCAGTGCCGAGCAAGCAGCGGCCAGCTCTACATCTGCCGGACAGAGTGCGGAAGCTGCGCGCGGCTGGACCGTGAAGGCCGAGTCGGCCCAGACGGCGGCCCAGCAGTCGGCCACGAACGCGGCGGGGAGTGCCAGCGCGGCCCAGACCCAGGCCAGTGCGGCGGCGGGGAGTGCGGCGCAGGCCAAGACGCACTCGGACGCGGCCGGCTCCGCTTCGAACGCCGCCCAGAGCAGTGCCCTCAGCGCCGAAGCCAGCTGGGGAGCAGCCGTGCGGTTGGCCGGCAACCCCGACTTCGCCCAGGGGCTGGAAGGCTGGACCCACTACGCGGCAGGAACGGAGGCTGCCGTGCCTACCCTGACCGAGTCTGCCGGGGTACAGCTGGTGGCCCTCGCTGCGGCGCGGGGTGGCCGGGTGCTGCGGCCCCTCTCTCAGTACATGGTCATTGGGTACCGACGCCCGGTGCCTGTGGACCCGGCGCGCACCTACCGCCTGACGGTGCGGGCACGGCGCACCGTAGACCAGGGGCGCGGCGCAGCGGGTGTGATCTGCCTGGACGCTGAGGGTCGGGAGCTGGCGCGCCGGTTCGGTTCTTATTTTCAGAATTGGCCCTGGACTTCACCAGTGGGAGAGTGGGATACCAAAACCGCCCTGTACACCG
>JAUNHF010000360.1 GCA_030524065.1 Deinococcus sp. | reverse complement strand
GCAAAAGCCATGCCCCGCAGTGTGGCCCGCCGCTGTCAGCCCAGGCTCAGGGGGAAGTCAGGGCCGGGTCAGCCTTCGCCTGAGACCTTTTCCAGCAGCATCGCGTCGCCCAGCGAGTAGAAGCGGTAATCCTGCGCCAGCGCTGCCCCATACGCCGCCTGAATCCTGTCTACCCCCGCGAAGGCCGCCACCAGCAGCAGCAGGGTGCTGCCGGGCAGATGCAGGTTGGTCAGCAGCAGGTCAGGCACATGAACAGGCGTTCCCGGCGTGATGAAGATACGCGTCTCGCCTGCCCCAGCCCGCACTTTTTCGCCGTCCCAGGCGCTTTCCAGGGTGCGAACGGTCGTCGTGCCCACCGCCACCACCCGCCGCCCCTCGGCCCGGGCGCGGTTGATCGCGTCGGCAGTTTCGGCGCTGACCTCGTAGCGCTCGGCGTGCATCACATGGTCGGCCACCGACCCCTGAATCGGCTTGAAGGTGCCCGCGCCCACATGCAGCGTCACGCTGGCCCGCTCCACGCCCATCTCTTCCAGGCGGGCGAGCAGTTCGGGCGTGAAGTGCAGCCCGGCGGTGGGAGCCGCCACACTGCCCGGCGTCTTGGCGTATACCGTCTGGTAGCGCTCGCGCCAGGTGTCGTCGCTGTCGCCCGCGTCGATGTAGGGCGGCAGCGGCAGGCGGCCTATCTCGTCCAGATGCGGCTTGATGTCGTGGTCGAAGCGCAACAACCTTGCGCCGTCCTCCAGCACGCCCACCACTTCGGCACGGTGGTCGCCTAGAAACAGTTCGTTTCCGGCGCGGCGGGCGGGCTTGAGGTAGGCACTCCACACGTTCGCGCCCTGGTCGAATTCCTCGCGCAGCAGCAGCACTTCGACCACGCCTCCGCCGAAGCCGTTCACGACGGGCTTGCGGGCCAGCACGCGGGCCGGAATCACCTTCGATTCGTTGAACACCAGCAGGTCGCCGGGCCGCAGCAGCGAGGGCAGATCGCGGAAAACGCGGTGTTCCACGCTCTCCCCCACCACCATCAGGCGCGAGGAGTCACGCGGCTCGGCCCCGGTCTGGGCGATGCGGCTTTCGGGCAGGTCAAAGTGCAGCCGCGCCAGCACCTCGTCGGCAGTCAGCGGCGCGGACATTCAGCCCTCGACCGCCGCTTCCTTGTTGTTCTTCTGACGGGCTGGCATCAGGCCGCCCTCAATGTCGGGCAGATGGATAAAGCGGTCGGCGGCGTCAATCAAATCCTGGCTGGTGTGTTCGCGGAAGGCGATGACCTCCACCCGTTTGCCGCGCTCCTGCAACACTTCCACGATGTCGGTAAAGTCGCCGTCGCCACTGCCGAGCACGATGATGTCGAGGGAATCCATCATCCGGAACATGTCCGCCACGATGCCCATGTCCCAGTTGCCGCTGTAAATCGGCTTGCCGTCGTCGGTGACGTGGTGCAGCGTCAGGTTCATGCGCCGCACCTTGTAGCCCAGGGTGGACAACTTGTAGATGAAGGGACGCGACGTGGCCTCACCCTCGCGCTCCACGGTGTAGCTGATGGCGTGGACAAGCTCGCGCCCTTCGGTGGCGACATTCAGAATCGTCTCGAAATTGACGGTGCGTTCCAGCAGGTCGCGGGCGGAGTGGTAGAGGTTTTGCGTGTCAATAAAAACCCCGACGCGGGGGCGGTGAACGACGTATTGCACTGTGTTTCTCCTGTTGTGGTAAAGCTCAAAGGGAAGAACGAAGTAAGGAAACAGCCAAAAGGGAAAGAAAAATGCCCGTCTGGGGCCGCCGCCTAGCATAGTTGCCACGCGGGGCAAATGTGAAGGGGCACGCCAGGTTTTTATCTTGACAGGAGTACAAAAATCGGGCTGATAGGAAGTTGTGCGA
>JAUNHF010000359.1:788-1879 GCA_030524065.1 Deinococcus sp. | reverse complement strand
CACCACCCTGCGTGTCCGCTACGCCGAAACTGACGCGATGGGTGTGGCCCACCACGCGGTTTATCCGGTCTGGTTCGAGGTGGGGCGCAGTGACCTGATGCGCGGCCTGGGCCTGAGCTACGCTGAAGTAGAAGCCCAGGGCTACTTTCTGATGCTGACCGACCTGGGCGTCAAGTACCGCCGCGCCGCCCGCTACGACGATCAGCTGACCCTGTTGACCCGCGTGGAGGAAGTCCGCTCCCGCACGCTGCGCTTCGGCTACGAGCTGCGTGGTCCCAGCGGCGACCTGCTCGCCAGCGGGCACACCGCCCATATCGTGACCGACCACAGTTACCGGCCGCAGCGCCTGCCCGGTCATCTGATCGAACAGCTGGCGCAGGCGGGTGGCTCCCAGGAGGCTGGCGCGTGAATCCGCTGGCACGCACCTTGCCGATCAAGCGGGCCAGCCACGTTTATCTGGTGCAGGGCGGCCAGCTGCTGATGGTGCACGAAAAGATGGACGACGGCAGCATTTTTTATGGGCTGCCCGGCGGCAAGGCCCGCAGCGGTGAGAGCCTGGGCGCCGCCGCCGTGCGGCAGGTGAGGTACGAAACCGGCCTAAGCATTTCGGAACTGAACTTTGTCAGCCTGCTTGAGGGCGAGATTCTGTCCGGCACGCCCCACGCCTGCTTTGCCAGCTTCGGGCGATTCACCGCGCAGTTCAGCGGCGAGCTGATGCCCAGCGATCCGGATGTGGTGGGCGTGAGCTGGGTACCGCTGGAACAGGCCGAAAGCCTGATGCGCTACGGCCCACCACCCGAATGCGAGGAGCGCTCGCCACTGATCTGGCTGCCCACCCGTGACTTCGCGCGCGGGCAGCCCCGCTCGTATTACCCGATCTGACATTCTAGGCCCAGGGACAGTGTGCGGTCGTCCTGACCCACTTGCAGGAGCCCTTAGAATGTAACTTGTTCCTGATTTGGGCAGGTGGACCTTCGCATACTGGGCGCATGTGGCCTTTTGGAAAGAAGACGGCTGACCGCGTTGCCGACGCGATCAAAGACAACAAGCAACTCAGCACCCTGGGACTGAACGTGCAGGAAAAGGGCGGC
>JAUNHF010000359.1:0-753 GCA_030524065.1 Deinococcus sp. | reverse complement strand
TCACCCTGACCGGCATGGCTCCTTCGCAGGCCCATGTGAACCTAGCGCGCATCGTGGCCGAAGGTGTCAGTGGTGTGAAGTCGGTGGACGTGACTGGCATCAACGTGCAGGCTGCGGCTGCCCCCGCCCAGCCGGCAGCCGCCCAGAGCAGCACGGCACAAAACAGTACGGCACAGACCAGCGCTGCGCAGGCTGGCACCAAGCAGGGCACCCCCAGCTCCACCGTCCAGGCCGCCAGCACTGGCGGCGCCGACCAAGAGCTGGAAGACAGCAGCCGAATCGCCAAGGAAGTGCTGAGCGCCATCCGCACCAACGCCGAGCTCAAGGACGACCCCATTGATGTGCTGCAAAGTGGCAAGTCGGTTATCCTGCGCGGCGTGGTGGACAGTGACCACGAGCTGCGTCTGGCCGAGCAGCTGGCGCGCGGCGTGAGCGGCGTGGCCGGCGTAGACGTGAGCGGCCTGAAAGTCCATGAGGGCGCCAAAGAACTGGCCAAAGAAAAAGACGAGCAGGGCGAAACCGTCTACACGGTCAAGGCCGGCGACACCCTCAGCAAAATCGCCCAGCGCTATTACGGCGACCTGAACGCCTACCAGAAGCTGGCCCAGTACAACGGCATCGCCAACCCTGACCACATTGAAGTGGGCCAGAAGATCCGCATTCCTGCGTAAGCGGCGAGTGTAGAGCAGCAGCCTCCCTTTCCCGGGGAGGTTTTTTGTTGGGCGCACCCACTGGATCTCCGAATCACTGTGC
>JAUNHF010000358.1 GCA_030524065.1 Deinococcus sp. | reverse complement strand
CAGGCATTTGCCGCAGACGATCCCTTTCAGTTCCAATTCTGGATTGTCGGTGAGATCGGCGCCCAGGTATATGGAGCAATGGGCGATTCCAAGAAGGGCAAGAAGGGCGGTGACACCGGTATTGATGGGCGCATGTTCTTCCGCACCCCGGATGGGCACACCATCGAAACCGCTATTGTGAGCGTCAAAGCTGGCAAGAATCTCAATCCCGGAATGGTGCGCGACCTGCGCGGCACCGTCGAAAGGGAAAAGGCAGCCATCGGGGTGCTGCTCCTAGCCTACGAGCCCACGAAGGGCATGCTCAAGGAGGCCGCTGCGGCCGGAGCCTACACCTGGGAAGGGCGCACCTACCCAAAGCTTCAGATTCTTACGGTGGCCGACATTCTGGACGGAAAACAGCCTGTTATCCCTAAAGGCGCAGCGAACGTCAGCTACGAGCAGAAGGAAGCCAGGAGCCTGTCGAAAAAACGGGGTTCGCGGGCCCAGCAGGCTCCCCTTTTCGAGTGAGTTGCACACGTGTTCCCTTTCGGCTAAAATCTTTTTATTCTGCACGAAGTGTAGTCAAAACACCATAACCCAGCCCCCCGTTCCCTTGAGGTCCGGGGGGCTTCGCCTTGGAGGGCACGTGTTTAAACCCCGCATTCGCCGGCGCGATCCACGTGCGCCGGAGCATATCGCCTACGCCGCCTACCTCTTCCCTACCCCGGCGGCCTTCCGCATGTACCTGCGTGGTGTGAGCTGGGACAACCTGCGCGACTGGGCCGAGCATTCCTCCCAGCTGCCCGCCCGCCACCGCCTGGCCCTGGAAGATGAGCTGGATTACCGCAGCGCCCGCCCCTACATGCACGCCGGAGGCAAGGATGAGTGAGCCGCAGACGGTCAACAAACGCCTGGACCCCGCAGTCCCTGTCCAGGGTGGCCCACTGAAGGTCTGGCCCCGGAATTACAACCAGGGCGACGTGAAAGCCATTGCCGAGAGTATTCAGGTCAATGGCTTTTTCGGCACCATCGTGGCCCAGGAGTCCACCGGCTACATCCTGGCCGGCAACCACACTTTCCAGGCGGCCCAGGAGGCTGGGTTAGACACCCTGGCGGTGGCCTGGGTGGACGTGGACGACGAATCGGCCGCCCGCATTGCCCTGGCCGATAACCTGACGGCCCGTAAGAGCAGCTTCGACGACCGGGCCCTGGCCGGCCTGCTGCAGCAGTTGTACGACACCGAGCTGGGCCTGCTCGGCACCGGCAGTACCGATGCCGAACTGCGCGACCTGCTGGCCGAACTGGAGCCGGCGATGACCAATAAGGACGTCACCGCCGACGAGGATGACGTCCCTGCCGTGCCGGACGAAGTGCTGGTCGTCAGTCAGACCGGCGACATCTGGACCCTCGGCCCGCACCGCGTGGGCTGTGGCTCCAGCCTGGACCCTGAGCATGTCCGCCGCCTGCTGGACGGGCGCCTGGCCGACCTGGTGGTGACCGACCCACCGTACAACGTGGCCTACGAGGGCAAGACGAAGGACCGGCTGACCATCGCCAACGATGCCATGACGCCCAAGGAGTTCCGGAATTTCATGACCGAGGCGATGGACACGACCTCCGGGGCCATGCGCGAGGGCGCCTGCATTTACGTGGCCTACGCGGACAGCGAGGCGGCCACCTTCCACGACACCTTCCGGGGTGCGGGGTTCAAGTTCAGTCAGGTGCTGGTGTGGGTCAAGCACGCGCCCGTGCTGAGCCGCCAGGACTACAACAACCAGTACGAGCCGATCATCTACGGCTGGAAGCCCGGGGCCGGCCACTGGTTCAACGGCGACTTCACCCAGACCACGGTGATTGACACCGCCCAGGACTACAGCCGACTGAGCAAGGACGAGCTGGTGGC
>JAUNHF010000357.1 GCA_030524065.1 Deinococcus sp. | reverse complement strand
GCTGAGCGGGTTCACTGGACTGCGCTGGTGTATTCGACTGGGCTGACGTGCTGGACTGGGCTGGCGTGTTGGGCTGAGACATGGGCAACTCCTCAAACGGCAGCGCCCCCCGGGCGGTGGTGGCTTCCGGGGGGCGCTGCTGTTTGAAGAAGGGAAGGCACCATCAAGTTGCCACCTTCCCTGGTTCGGGACGTGGCTAACTCACGTGATGGTGCGAGAAAACGTGCATCTGTGGCGGTAGCTTATGCCTGCTCACCCTGGCCTGTCAAATGGTCCTGCCGACTGGGCCCGCCAAATGGGCCCGAGAACCGGGCGCGCCAAGTGGGCCCGTTAGGCGCCAGCCCTAGGGGTGATTTGGCCCAGCGGCCCCGGCTCCCCGCCGTCCAGTGGCCGGAAATAGAGTTCTGGGCCAGCCACGGCGCGGGCCACCATCGCTGGGGCCAGCGTAAAGCCGCCGGGGTCGTCGGTGATGGCGCCCAGCTGCGTGGCGTGCGCGGCGATGGCGGCCGCTTTCTGGGCGGCGTAAGGCTCCACCACAAAGCTCAGCGCCTGCGCTTCGGCCGGGGACGGCCAGTCATTTTCCCTGCCACGCTCGCTCAGCCACACTGAGTAGCCCAGCACGGCTGCGTCCGTCGCGGCGCGGACTGGCGCCCAGGCGGCGCGGTGGTCGGGATGCGGGTCACGCTGCCAGGGCAGCAGCACCAGCGCCGGCGGGGCGGTCCCAAACGCCTCCTGCACGGCGCGGGTCAGCTCGCCGGGCGGCACGGCGGCCAGTGCCCCGTCCGGCAGGCCCAGCGCCCGCGCCCTTTCCGGGGGCACGCCCAGTTGGGCCAGGCCCCGCCGCCACTCGGCCAGCCGGGCGGCGGCCAGGCGCTCACGTGGAAATTCCCGCGAGCCGGGGTGCGAGAACCCGCCATCGGTCAGCAGCAGCGCCCAGACTTCGCTCCCCTGGCTCCTGAGCGCGGCCAGCAGAGCGCCGCAGCCCAGGGCTTCATCGTCCGGGTGGGGGGCCACCACCCAGACCGGGCCCGGCAGGTGAGCTGGGTCCAAGGGGGGAAGTGTGTGCGGGTCCAGTGGCTTCATTTCCATGCCCTTAGCTCCATCCGCCGAACTCCTCTGCCAGAGTGACGGCACCCACCTGCAAGCGGGCCGCGTCGGGGGCCGGTTGGCGCAGGTAGTGGCGCAGGTCACGGATCAGCCGCTCCGGGTCAGCCGGAGCCAGCAGCCCACGGGCCCCCACCGCCCGCTCGGCCGCCTCGCAGGCCCGCAGGCAGGCGTCTTCGGCCACCACGCGGCACAGGGCTACGTAATCCAGGGCATGGCCGTCCAGCGCCCCGTCTCCTTGGCGGGCCAGCCGCCGCCCGCCCTCAAGCACGGTTTGCCACGCGGCTTCTACGCCCGCCGCTGCTTCTGCAAAGCGCAGGCGCTGCACATCGTCCTCCTGGCGGCCCAGCCGGGACAGCACCTCACGCGCTGCGGCCAGCACCGCCTGTGCCCCGCCCAGTTGCGCGGCCAAAAAGCGCAGGGCCCCGCCACTGAATTCCGGCTGCCGGTAATAGTCGCCGGCGGCACCAACCTGGCTGCCCGCAGGCAGAATCAGCCCGTCCAGATCGGCCCTTGCACTCACGCTGGCCCGCATCCCCAGCGGCTGCCAGAAGCTGTGGTCAAAGCGCTCAGCTGCCAGCGGAGCCGGCGCCAGCAGCATGATTCGCCCCTGACTCTCAACCTCGGCCGGCAGCAGGGGCCGGACAAATTCCGCGCCCGAAGTGAAGGTCTTGTTGCCGCGCAGCTCCCAGCCGTCCGGGGTAAGCTGCGCCCGCAGGCCCGCGCCTTCCTCGGTGTTCCAGACGCCCAGCACCTCGCCGCTGATGACGCGCGTGGCCTGGGTG
>JAUNHF010000356.1 GCA_030524065.1 Deinococcus sp. | reverse complement strand
TCAGCGCGACCCCTTCACCGAGTACAAGTTCGAGGCCACCAACATGTTTAACGAGATGATTGACGGCCTCAAGGGCAGCGTCACCCAGCAGGTGTTCCGCATGCAGTTCGGGTAAAGGGCCAAAACAGGCAGAGGGCACGCACTGTCCGCGCTGCCCTCTACCTGTTTTCGCTTTTATTTCAGCTCAGGTAATTCAAGCAGTGCGTCCAGCGCGGCGTAAGCGTCAGGGCGCGCCAGCAGCATAACATCATCGCCGCGTAGCAGCCGTACGCTGCGGCGGGGCAACAGAATCTCACCGTCGCGGATCAGGCCGACCACTTCCACGCTGGGTGGCAGGGCCAGCTGACCGATAGCCACCCCGCCCCAGGTGCCCGGTACAGCGCGCCGGTACAGCTGGCGGTCACTGTTGGCGTCGTCGCTGCCCTGCCCGGTCCGGGCCGGACGCTGGCTGATCTCGGCCAGCACCAGCGCCGCTGCGGCCGCTTCTTCCGAGCGCTTGGAGCGGCCGTCCACCTGCGCGGGCAGCAACCCGGCGTCGCCGCTGAGCATGTGCGCCAGGCCAGTGGCGAGCAATGCGGCGGGCAGCGCGGCGTCACCGCCCCAGGCCATGACCAGCAGGGTAGCGGCCACCGGAACATTGTGGGTTACGGTGATAAAAGCGGCGGCGCCCAGCAATGTCCCCAGCGCCGGGTCGCCGCCCAGCACGCTGCTCAGGCCGGTGCCCAGCAGCCCCCCGATGGCGGCGCCTGGCAGGATGCCGGCCCCGAAGGCTAGCGCCGCGCCCAGCGTCAGCAGCAGCCAGCGCCAGCCGGCGGCTTCCAGGGCGGCGCCGTCCAGCAGGCCGCCCAGGCCCAGGCCCAGCCAGCCGCTGCCATCGCCCAGCACCTGCGGGCCGACCAGCAGCACCAGCGCGGCACTCAGGGCGCCGAACGCTGCGCCCGCTGCCACCCGCATGGGCGCTGTCTGGGGACGGGGCAGGCGGCTACTGAGCCACAGCGCCAGCCAGGCTGCCCCCGTGGCCGCCAGGGTGACCGCCAACCCCAGCGGCACGTCGCCCAGGCCCAGACCTTCCATGCGCGGGAGCGTGAACAGCGGCTGAAACCCGAAGAACAGGCCGTACACGGCATAAGCAGTAACAGCGGCCAGCACGCAGGACATCAGCACTTCGTATTCGAATTCAAAGCGGCGGTACAGCACCTCGGCCACCAGCACGGCGGCGGCCAGTGGGGCGTGCAGCACGGTGCCCAGCCCCGCTGCCGTACCGGCCAGTACCAGGGAACGGTGCTCGCTGGGGCTGAGCGGGGACAGTTGGGCCAGCAGCCGGGTGCCCAGGCGTCCCAGGGCGGCAAACGCAGCGTCGCGCCCCACCAGCAAGCCGCCGGCCGAGGCCAGTGCAGTGGCGCTGAGGGTCTGCACCTCGCTGTCCAGGGCCCAGCGCTGCTCGGCGTCGCTGCGTTTGCCCAGGCCGATTCGCACCATTTGGTTCAGGGGCGTACCGTCGCGGGGCAGCAGCCACACGTACAGGGCGCCCAGCGCCGGCAACAGCAGCAGCCCGAAGCTCTGCGGCGAGCTGAAGCTGATCATCAGTCCGCCCTCGCCGGGGGTGCCGGGAGGGGCGTAGCCGGTCAGGGACGTGGCGGCGCGGCCCAGCGCTTCTAGCGCCAGCCGCAGTCCGGCGGCCAGCAGCCCGGTCAGCAGGCCTCCCGCCACACTGAGCAGGACCAGCCGCGCACTCTGCCAGCGGCGCAGCAGGGTCTGGCGGCTGAACTGGGAGGGGGCAGGCGGGTGCATCCCCCCATGCTAAGGCATTGGGCCATGAGAGCTGGAGAGCCTTCAGTGAAAGCCAAAGCCCTCACAGGGGAGGGGGGAGAGGAGGCCGCGTCTACACCGCAGCGGCAGAG
>JAUNHF010000355.1 GCA_030524065.1 Deinococcus sp. | reverse complement strand
CGGCCTCCGGGCTGGGTGAGGATTGAAACTTGGCTTCCATCTCAGATTCCTCCCGGTTGGTTGTTGCACCCGGCCTCCGGGCTGGGTGAGGATTGAAACTGAAGAGGCTTCGCCAGACGAACTGCTGGATGCTCTCCGTTGCACCCGGCCTCCGGGCTGGGTGAGGATTGAAACACGTAATCGCCTGCGGCAAACTCCCGGCTGCGGTTGCACCCGGCCTCCGGGCTGGGTGAGGATTGAAACTCAAAATCTGTCAGCTACGGTGATGGCGTGGACTTGTGTATCCGGTTCCCAGGTCAAAGCTCAGTGGACCCAACTCAGCCCTTACCTGCCTCACTCACCACCCTGCCAGGTCGTCCTTGAGGTCATCCGCCGCCAGCCGGGCGTAGCCTTTGCGGGTGGTATCCACCGACTCATGCCCCAGGTGCGCCGCCACCCGCCCGAAGTCCTTGATCTGTTGCAGCAGCCGGGTGCCCGCGTACTTGCGCCCAGGGTGGAAGCCCCGGAACTCTACGCCAGCAGCCTTGAAGGCCCGCTCCAGGTGATAGCGCGCCGTGGGAGTGGTGCCGTAGCGGAACACGCGCTGCGGCGGCGTGGCCCGGCGGCCAGCGCCGAACTCTGGCCCACCGGGGCCGTAGGTGACGCGGTAGGCCCGCGCCGCTTCGCTCAGGCTCTGGCTCATGGCGACCATGCGGGCTTTGCGCCCTTTGCCCGAGCGCACATGGATGCGCCGCGCCGTCTCATCTATATCGTCCCATTCCAGGCTCAACGCCTCGCTGATGCGCAGGCCCCCATGCGCCGTCACGAACAGTAGAAAGCGGGTATGGACATCGGCTTTGTCCAGCACGTTGGCAATCTCGCTCTCGGTGTAGGGGGGCCGCTTGATGATGCCTGGGGTGCGGTCCTTGGGCACCCGCACGTCGCGGAAGGGGTCGGCCTCGGTGGCGCCGGCCCAGCGCAGCGCCCGGTACAGGCAGCCGGCCGCCGCCACTTTCAGGCCTACTCCGGCAGGCTTGCGTCCCTGTGCCAGCATCCAGTTCACATAGCCCTGAGCCATGTGGCGCCCCGGCTTGAGCATACTCACAGCGTTGTCGGCGGCATATTCCACGAACTGCCGGGCTCCCAGCTGGTACGCCTCTACCGTGCGGGGGCTGGTCAGCACACCGCTGCTGCCCCCGTGGGCCAGATAAGCGGTGGTCAGGCTGACCAGTTCGGCGCTGTCCTTGTCCCCAGCGGCCCGCACGGCCCGGCGCCTGAGCTCGTCGTCGTGCAGATTGGTCCATTCCCGCGTGCTGGACAGCAAATCACCTTTGTACTGCTCAAGAGCCTGGGACGGGGTCATGGCCGGCATGATAGCTTAAGACGTTCCCGCAAAACTGAGTTGGTTGTCTCAGACGTACAAGATGTTGTGCCTCTACCAGTTGCGAGTGACAGCCCTTGTATCTGGAGGCTAGGTTGGCTAGAATCCCCCTACCGAGCCCAAGGGGTCTGCACGGTCTGAATGTTCGTGCCAGACGATAAAACGTGTTGGGCCACGTGCTCAACAACGTGAACCCGCTGACGGCTGAGAAGTGATTCTCGAGCTGGCGTCATGGTTCAAAAGGAGTCTCACCCGTGCAACTCATCTTTGACACCCTCACCGGCAACACCCGCCGCTTTGCCCGCAAGGTCGCCGACCTGACTGGACTGGAAGCCGTGGCGCTGGCCGACGCTGACCCCCGCGCACCGTACCTGCTGCTGACCTACACCTTTGGCAGTGGGGGCGTGCCGGACAGTACAGCCCACTTTTTGCGCCAGCACGGTCAGTGGCTGCGCGGCGTGGTCAGCAGTGGGTCTTTCCACTGGGGCGACAATTTTGGGCGCGCGGGCGACGTGATCGCGGCCCAGTACCACGTACCTTATGTGGC
>JAUNHF010000354.1 GCA_030524065.1 Deinococcus sp. | reverse complement strand
GGGCTGCTTGCAACCTCCCGAGTTCTGCCGCCAGCCTCTCCCGCCTGGTCTCCTCTGCGGCAAGTGTCTGGGTCTGGCGTTCCTGCCTGGTCTGAAGGCTGCGGATTTTGCCACGGTAACGTTCAAACAGCGTTTCGGCCTCCTTCAGACGGCGTTCCGTCTCGCCCAGAACGTTCTGCTGCCCACTCACCTGCGCCTGAACCGTCTCTATTTCCGTACCGAGTTGCTCGGCTTCGTGGCGGCTCTGCTGCAATTCGGTGTCCAGGCGGACCACCGCCGCCGCCAGTCGCTCACGCTGGCCTTCCGCCTCACGGAGCGTGCCTCCGGCCACCTCGGCCCGCTTCCCCGCCTGGGCCAGCTCGCCGGCAGCCTGCCGTGCTACGGCCAGCGCCGCCACATAATGCGCCTGCGCCACAGTGCGCGCAGCTTCGGTCTGGCGCTCCAGCACCTCCAGGCGGTGGGCATGTCGGCTCAGGCTCTCGACGCCGTCGGCAAGCTTGTCGGTGACGGTTCTGGCGACCGGAGGCAGCGCGCGCCGGAGCTGGTCGGCAGCGGCGGCCAGACGCTTTTCGTTGCCCAGTTTGCTGCCGCGGACGTCCAGCAGCAGATCGATGGTCTCCTGGACGTCCCGGACCGACCCACCATACACGCGGCGGCGCACCAGCTCGGCGTATTCCCGCTGGCCGTCCGCGAATTCGCCGCCCAGCGGCCCCAGCCGTTCGCGCAGCATTTTCCGGGTCAGCGGCACCCGGTGCTCAAGCAGCCGCAGGCCATCTTCCCCGTCATTCAGGGCGATGCGTCCCGGCAGCCAGAAGCCCCACTTGTCGGTACCCTGATATCCCCGGCTGGCCCGGAGGCCCAGACCGACGGTCTGGTGGTCGCCTGCGGAAGTAACGAATTCGAGGGCCAGGTAGGCGGTGCGGCTCTCGTGTTTGAAGCCGGCATCCGCGTCGCCCAGCAGGTAATAGCTCAGGTTGCGCTGGCGCCCACCGAACGCGTCCAGACGGTGCGGACTGGAATCGCCATCCAGCAGCAGGGTCACCGCTGCTGTCAATGCGGTGGACTTTCCCGATCCGTTGTGTCCGGTCAGGAACAGCCGGCCCTTCACGAATTGGAAGACCTGCATGCCGTAGAGCCAGTAGCCGAACAAAAACAGGCGAACCGGAATCAGGCGTCCCGGCGGCGAGGAGGGAAATTCCATGACCTCGCTGTGAAACAGACTCATACCTTCAGGGTAGTGCGGGAGAGCCAATCGGTCGTCCACGTTTGCCCTAGGCTGCTCCGGCAAGCTCGTAGGCCGTGCTGCGCCCTGCCCCTACACTGACCAGATAACCCCCCTCTACCAGCTCCTGCAGGTCGCGCTGGGCCGTTGCCGGGGATACCTTGGTCAAACTGGCGTATTTGGCGGTGCGCAGCTTGCCCTGGAAATCGCCGCCGAGGAGCAACTCGAGAACCTTGAGCTGCCGGGCGTTGAGGGCGTCTCTGGAACGCCTCTGCCAGTAGGCCTGCCTGAGCCGCACCTCTTCCTGCTGCCGCTCGGCTTCCTGGAGTGCCAGGTCCAGCTTTTGCAGGAACCACTCCAGCCAGGGCGTCACGTCCATGTGCTGCGAGGCCTGCGTGCGTTCCAGGACGTCGTAGTAGCCCTTGCGGTCCTGCTCGATCTGCCTGGAAAGCGAATAGTAGCGGTAAGCCGACCGGTCAGCGCGGGTCAGCAGCAGCTCGGTCAGGGCGCGGGCGATCCGGCCGTTGCCATCTTCGAAAGGATGGACCGTCACGAAACGGAAGTGGGCCAGACCCGCCTTGATGAGAGGGTCCAGGTCCGGTTCCCGTTCCAGCCAGGCGAGGAAGCTCTCCATTTCCTGCGGCACGCGTGCGGCGTCCGGTGCCTCGAAATGCACCCGTTCCCGTCCCAGGGGACCGCTGACCACCTGCATAGGGCCGTGTTCCCCTGAACGCCA
>JAUNHF010000018.1:12844-15294 GCA_030524065.1 Deinococcus sp. | reverse complement strand
GGGGCGCTGCCGTCTGGGGCGCTGGGGGCTGGCAGGCAGACAGCAGGGGAGCAAACAGGAGAAGAAGGTGGCGCATCTTCAGAGCAGTGTAACTGGGCCGCCGCGTGCCGACGGGCCGATTCCGGGGAGAGCAAGTCGCAAGCGCCGCGTGGGGGTGCTGCCCTTCCAGTTATTCCAGATCGATGGCAACCGGCAGACTGCGCGGCACCGTCACGCTGATGGTCTGCGGTGCGTACCCTTCGGCCGAAACGCGGATGCGGTACTCACCGGGACCGGGAAGCTGCATGGTGCCGGGAGCAGTGGCCTCGGCCTGAGCAGAGGGCACGGTCAGCGTGGGCGGGGCTTGCAGCACTTGGAGCCGCACCGGCACTTCGCCGCCGCGCACGGTGTAACGCACCTCGCAGCAGATGGGCGGCTCCAGCGGGGCGCCGGGCACCTGGAGGTTCTGGTAGGCCCAGAAACTGCCCGCCAGCACGCCAGCCAGCGCCAGCGAGGTGAGCAGCCAGGGCCACGGCGAAACGGCCCTGGGCCGGCGGTGCGTAGGGGCAGAGCCGGGTGCAGACGCAACGGCCGGCGCGGTCATGGCTGGCGCAGTGAGGGTCGGCACAGTCACGGTCGTCTCGGCCAGCGCAGTCTGAGCTCCAACCAACTGCCCTGCGGGGACAGGCTCGGCAGCGGCAGCTGGTGGCTCTCCAGAAACCTGCTCGGCGGCGGCCAGCCAATGGTCCAGCAGCCCCTGCGCCGCCTGCGGGCCCGTGGCCGAGCGCAGCGCCGGCAGCCAGCCGGCCGGCAACCCCGCTTCTTCGCGCACGCCGGCCAGCGCCTGCCCCAGTTGGCGCACGTCCTGCGCAAAGTCGGGCAGGTGCGCGGGGTCCGGATGCGGCCCCCAGGGCACCCCTGCTCCGGCCAGAGAACTGCTGGTGTCATCCTGCCACAGCAGTTCCGGGCAGATTCCCCCGTGAACCGTCCCAGCGCGGTGCAGCGTGGCCAGCGCACCCAGCAGTGCCAGCAACCCTGGGCGGTCCAGCGAGTGCAGGCGACCGGCACCAGGCGGCAGCGGAGTACCGAGGTAAGCGGCCCGCCCGCCCGGCTCGCCGCCCTCGCCGGGCACCTCAGTCACGCCGGAGCGGGTCAGCGGCAGCAGCGCAGGGTGGGCCCCGCCTATGCCCAGCTGGGCTGCGGGCAAGTAGGCCGCCGGCAGCACAAACACCAGCGCCGGCTGCCCGCCCGCAAGCTCCTGCCCCTGCCAGATCTGCGCGGCACCCGTCTCCCCCAGGTGCCGCTGCAGCTCGTACTCGCCCAGGCGTCTCATGGGGCTCATTATAGGCAGCGTCACGCTGGGCTCTCCGGCCACCCGCAGCCCCCTGGGCGTGGGGGCTGGCAGCAACCAGAAGCCGTCCTCCGGGCCAGCAGCGTCACCCGGCTGGCCTTTTTGTAGGTCCTGTCTGCACGACTGTCCGCAGCCGACAATTGCCCCGCCGCCCGGCGCCTATGGTGAGCGCATGACGGCTCCCCCTGCCAACACCGCGCCCGCCATCCTCACCCATGACCTGCGCAAGCGTTACGGCCCGAAGGAAGTGGTGCGTGGCCTGAACATTCGCGTGGAACGCGGCGAGGTGTTCGGGTTCCTGGGCCCCAACGGCGCGGGCAAAAGCACCACCGTCAAGATGCTGCTGGGGCTGGTGCGGCCCACCTCAGGGCAGCTGGCGGTGCTGGGCGGGTCCCCCGACCATCCGGCGGTACGGGCGCGGCTGGGCTTTTTGCCCGAGCAGTTCCGCTTTCAGACCTGGATGACTGGGCACGAATTTCTGACCTTTCACGGGCAGCTGGCTGGGCTGCGGGGCACCGAAATTCGCGCCCGCGTGCCGCAGGTATTGGAGCGGGTGGGCCTGGCCGGGCGCGGCGGCGAGCGGCTGGACGGCTACT
This sequence comes from Deinococcus sp., assembly GCA_030524065.1. Classification (GTDB taxonomy): domain Bacteria; phylum Deinococcota; class Deinococci; order Deinococcales; family Deinococcaceae; genus Deinococcus. Next base: position 13,368 of record JAUNHF010000018.1, on the reverse strand, counting down.
CCAAGGGCATGCTCCAGCGGGCCGGGCTGGCCTCGGCGCTGCTGGCCCACCCCGAGCTGGTCTTTCTGGACGAACCGACCAGCGCCCTGGACCCGATTGGCCGCGTGGAGGTGCGCCGCATCATTGAGGACCTGCGCGGCGAAGGGGTTAGCGTGTTTCTGAACTCGCACCTGCTGTCCGAAGTGGCGCAGGTGTGCGACCGCGTGGCGTTCGTGCGCCAGGGGCAGGTGCTGCGCCAGGGGTCTCTGAGCGAGGTGCTGGGCAGCGACCTGCGGGTGCGAATTCAGCTGGACGCCCTGACACCCGCCGCACTGGACGCGGCACGCGAGTTTGGGCCAATTCTGTCTCAGCGTGGAGCGAGCCAGAGTGCTGAAGGGCAGGAGGTAGGGCAACGGGGCGCGGCCACGCTGGAAGTGGGCCTGACACACGAAGACCAGCTGCCCGCCCTGGCCCGCCGTTTGCTGGACAGCGGCGCACAGCTTTATGGACTGACCCCGCAGCGTCCCGAACTGGAAGACATTTTT
>JAUNHF010000018.1:0-12834 GCA_030524065.1 Deinococcus sp. | reverse complement strand
ACGCTTCTGCTGCCTACCCGGCTCAGGGCCCAACTCAGGGTCCGGCCCACAGCACCCCCCCCAAGACCCGGAGGCCCCACATGTTCAAAGCCAGTGACCTGACCGTCCAGCCCCACAAGGTGCTGCTGATCGCCCAGCTCTCGCTCAAGGAGTCGCTGCGTAAGCGGCTGGTGGCGGTGCTGCTGATTCTGACGGCACTGTTCGTAGGGTTTTACCTGTACGGTGTATACCGGCTGCACCTTGATTTCCTAGACCGGCCCGGTGGCATTGATCCCAGCACCGGCGAACTGGGCAGCGCCCTGATTCCGGTAAATTTTGCGGCCATTTTCGGGATGTATCTGGTCTCTTTTCTGGGCTCGCTGATGGCGGTGCTGTCTACAGTGGGCTCCGTGAGTGCTGACGTAGAAAGCGGCGTGGTTCAGAGCGTCATCTCGCGGCCAGTCAGCCGCGCCGAACTGGTGCTGGGCCGCTGGCTCGGCTTCAGCGCCGTGAACCTGAGCTACGTGCTGCTGGTCAGCGCGGTGATGCTGGGCGGCGTTTATCTGATTACCGGCTTTCTGCCGCCCTCTGCCCTGCCAGCCACCGGGCTGATGCTGCTGGGCATTGCGCTGATTACCGCCCTGACCGTGCTGGGCAGCACCCTGTTCACCACCCTCGCCAACGGTATCGGGGTCTTCGTGCTGTACGGCGTGGGCATTGCCGGCGGCATCCTGAACTCTATCGGCACGCTGGTCAACAGTCCCACCATGCTCACGCTCAGCCGCGTCGCCAACACCCTGATGCCCACCAACGAGCTGTGGCTGGGGGCCAGCTACTATTTGCAGCACCCCGACTTCAACGCCACCATGAAACTGTCACCGCTGCCGCTGCCGACCGTCAGCAGCGATCCTATCAGCAGCGGCATGGTGCTGTGGGGCGCTGCCATGACCGTGCTGGCCGTATTGGCCGCCATGTGGCACTTTGGCCGGCGCGACCTGTAGCGAACGCCCGGCCAGAGCTGTTGCTGCTCAAAGTCAACCGGACCCGCTGGTGCAGGGGTCCGGTTGACTTTGGGCCACTTCTCCTTTGCTCTAAACCTCAGCGGTGGTCGGCCTTCTCCAGGTCTTCCAGCGTGACCACTGAATCCTCCGGCTCAATCTGGGTGTCAAAGGCGGCGTTGCCTCCAGCGACGGTGGCCTGCTGGTCCACGCCGCCCTTGTCCAGCCCAAAGAAAGTATCGCGCTTTTCAGTTTCCAGGTGGTGTGCGGTGCGGGGCGGGCGCTCCTCCACGCCGAACGCTCCGGCCACGCTGGGCACGGTGGGCTCCGGCAGGTTGACGTTCGGGCGCTCGCGCTCGGCGCGGGCACGCTGCACGTTCAGCTCACGGCTCACTTCCTGGCTGTCCAGCTGGCGCTCACGCAGGGCGATGTCCCGCTCCACCTGAGCGATTTCCTGCTCGATCAGGCCCAGAATCTCGTCGGCGGCGCGGTGGTGGTAGGCGCGGCCCAACCGGGCGTACAGGCTTTCAAGGTCGCGGCTGTACTGCATCACTTCCATCTTCAGCCGGGCGGTCTGGGCCAGCTGGCCGCCGCGCTGGCGCAGGCCCTCGGTGCGGCTGAGCAGGGTTTCCTTGAGGCTGTCCAGCACGCCTCCTTCGTCCTGACCGCTGGCGTCCTTGCTGGCACGGCCAGCCGCCTGATCCTGCTGGGCCGGAGCACCCTGGAGCAGCTGCACCTCGCCTGTTTCGGCGGAATAGATGACGGTATGCACTTCGCCGCGCCCTGCGGGCTGCCCGGCGTCTGTATCCGCTTGCCAGGTTCCTGCGCCGCTCTGCTGGCCGGTCTGCTGCTGGCTGCTGGTCTGCGCAGGCACCTCAGGCTCTGGGCTGACGGCGGCGTCGCCGGTTCCGGCGGTCTGCCGCATATCCTGCTCGGCATACAGCGGTTTGCCGGCGGCGTCGCTGGGGGCGGTGCGGTCGGTGCTGTGCACGGCGTCGGTGGCATCGGCAGGCACGGCCTGCTCCCTGGTTCCATCTTGGGGCCGTGGCTGCTGGGAATCGCGCTCAGGAGTGGTCATGGTTGCATTGTGCGGGCCGGCGCAGCGCAGCCGGGTGAAAATGTATTAAGCGTCCCTGCGGCAATGCTGTCCCGAACGCCCAGCCGCCCCAGGGGCAACCGGGAGGCAATCCCGCACACGCCGCGCAACCGCGCTCTGGGCAGCCATCTGCCGGGCGGGGCCGGGCTATGCTGGGTCCGCTGTGCCGCTGCCTTTTTTCTCCCGACGTTTCCTGCTGTCTGCCGCCACCCTGCTGGCCGCCGGCGCCCTGAGCGTGACCGGCTGGCAGCGCCGCACCCAGCGCCGTTATCCACCCCAGGGGCGAATTCTGCCGCTTCCCTCTGGCCCGGCCCATGTGGTGGAAGGCGGGCTCGCCTCCGGGCCGGCGCTGGTGCTGATTCATGGCAGCGACGGGGTGGCCCACGACTGGCCCAGTTCCCCGCTGTGGCCGCTGCTGGCACTGCACCACCGCCTGATCGCCCCCGACCGGCTGGGGCACGGCTACACGCCAGCTGGCGAGGAAATCACCGTGTCAGCCGGCGTCCAGCAACTATCCGAACTGCTAGATGCGCTGGGGGTTCAGCGGGCCACGCTGCTGGGCCACTCCTACGGTGCGCCGGTGGCCCTGGCGCTGGCCGCCCGGCAGCCACAGCGGGTGGGCGGCTTGGTGCTGGTGTCTCCGGTGGCCTTTCCGGCGCCGGGGCTGACCCGGGCGCTGGCACGCCTGCTGGCATGGGCGCCGGTTCGGTGGCTGGTCACGCGCATTTTGCTGATTCCGCTGGGGCTGGCAGTGGTTGAGCTCGAAGGCGGACGCGCCTTTGCCCCAGCGCCCATGCCGCACCCCTGGCGGCGAATGATGCGGGCTTTTTCCCTGCGCCGCTCGCAGCTGCTGGCCCTGGCCGAAGAAAACCGCACCATCGCCCGCGAGCTGAGCGCACTGGCGCCACGCTACGCTGCCCTGCGCCTGCCGGTGGTGGTACTGGCCGGCGACCAGGACGCCCTCTCGCCCGCGCAGCACCACGCCGTGCCGCTGGCCGCGCAGCTTCCAGGAGCGCAGTTGCAGCTGCTGAGCGGTGGGCACCAGCTGCACTGGACCCACCCGCAGGACGTGGCTGCCGCCGTGCGGCAAGTGACCGGCCAGGGCACCGTCACGCTGCCGGGAGGCCGCCCATGAACCGCTGGCTGGATCGCCTAAGCGAGCTGGGCACCCTGGAACCGCGCTACACGGCTCAGCGCTGCCTCCGCGAGCGCCAGACGGTGGGCGGCTGCGACCTGTGCGCCCGCGCCTGCCCGCACGAGGCAGTGATTCTGGGCCCGCTGGGCAACTCGGTGCAGATTGACCCGGACCGCTGCACCGGCTGCGGCCTGTGCGTGCAGGCCTGCCCCAGCGGCGCCCTGGAATACGACCTGACCGGACCGCTGGCCTCGGTGCGCGACCAGCGCGGAGGGCCCCAGCACCCGGTGGCCGAAGCCAGCCTGACCTGTTCTCAGAGTGGGGCGGGAGGCCCCAGCCTGACCTGCCTGGGCCGCGTGACCCCGGCGCTGCTCTCGGCGGCCGGGGCGTGGGAAGTGCCCCTTACCCTGATCCACGGCGACTGTCACAGCTGCCCGGTGGGTGCCCCCGATGTGCCGCAGCGCCTGCACCGGGTGGTGCAGGACGCTGAGCGGCTGCGCGAAGCCACCGGCCAGCCGGCCCAGGTGGCGGTGCGGCCCACACAACCCGGCGACCAAGCACGCGCCCAGCGGCTTTCGAGGCGCGGCGCCCTGGGGCAGCTGATCGGCAGCGGCCGGCGGGAGCTGGTAGGCCTGATTCCCGACTCTCCTTTGCCGTTCGTGGACTGGAGCGAACCGGCCGAGCGCACCCCGCAGGAGTGGCGCTGGCGCAAGGCCAGCCTGAGTCCGTCTCCTCCGGCCGGCGCGCCGGTCTACTGGCCCGCGCCGCTGGTGGACGAGAAATGTATGGACTGCCCGGTGTGTTCCAACGTGTGCCCCACCGAAGCGATCACCCGCACCCACGACGCCGCTGGCACGCTGCACCTCACCCTGGACCTGAGCGCCTGCACCGGCTGCATGGCCTGCGTGGAAAGTTGCCCGCCCCAGGCCATGCACCGCCAGAACTCCTGGCAGGCCGCCGCGCTGGACGCTCCGCTGCTGCTGTTCGAAAAGTTGCGGCCCTGAGCATGCCACTCCATAGGCCCGTGCTGGGCAGGCCGGGCCATGCCCCCACCCGGCATGGAACTGCGGATGGAACATCTAAGGGGTCACATCCGACTTTTTGCCCCCGTTGCTGTAAGCCTGGTGTGCTGCGGCGTCTGGCACGCTGACGGTCACTTGACGCACCCGGAGTCTGCCTACCCAGAATCCGCGCATCTGGAATCCGTGCGCTCAGGGCGAATGAGGAGCCACCGCTGTGAACATCACCCATCTGCTGCTGGGCGCCGGCCTGGCCCTGATGATTTACAACCTGCTGAGCGGCCTGAGCCTGCGCCGCGAGGTCCGCAGCGGCATCATCGGGTGGCGCCTGGGCCAATTGCTGCTCATGATCCCGGTGTTCGTGGCGGGCTACCTGGCCGCCGGCATTTTGTCCATCGGCCAGCCCACCAACGGTTCGCTGGTGACGTCGCTGATTCTGCTGCTGGGCGCCGCTTTCGTCACACTGGTGCTGCGCCTGATCCGCGACGTGATCGCCACCGTGAGCACGCCGGATTGACGGCAAACCCGCCCACCGGGGCCAAGCCCAGTCTCGCTTAGGCCGGACCTTCCTTTTTGCGAAAGGGATTCCAGCGGGACAGCAGCCCCGTAGCACCGTTATTGGCCCCAGCGCTGCTTGCGGCTTCGCCGGCGCCACTGGCCTCCTGTGCCACTGAAGCCGGCGCTGGCCCATCTGCTGCGGAGGTGGGCGCCGCATGACGCCCCAGCTGGGCGCCGCTCTCGGTGCGGGCCACAGGGAGCGGGACTGGGGCAACTTGCTCCGCTCCGGCCACATCGTCCAGCGCGGCCAGCAGTTCGCCCAGGGCGGGGCGGTCTGCCGGGGCCTTGGCCAGGGCCCGCTGAAGCAGCCGGGCCAGCGGGCGCGGCACCTGCGGATTGAGGTGAGACAGCGCCGGGGCGGCCGTCAGCAGGTGTTCGCCCATCAGGTCTTCGTAGCTTTCGGCCCGGAAGGGACGCTGCCCGGCCAGCACCTCATACCCCAGCACACCAAAGGAATAAACGTCGCTGGCCGCCGTGCCGCCTTCGCCCCGGTAAATTTCAGGGGCCATATAAAAGGGACTGCCCCCGGCCCGGCCGCCCTGCCCGATCATGTACGAGCAGCCGAAATCGGCCAGCACTGCGCGCCCGCCGTCCAGATAGACATTCTGGGTCTTGACGTCCTGGTGGACGGCGCCCTGGGCGTGCATGTAGTCCAGCCCTGCCGCCACCCCACGCAAAGTCCGCGCCCCCTGTTCCAGCGGCAGCGGCACGCCAGTCATCATCTGCTGGTCCAGCGATCCATCCGGGAAATACTCCAGCGCCAGCCAGGCTCCCTCGCCGTAGGCCTGCCCGCTGTAACCACGCACCAGATGGGGGTGGCGCAGTTGCAGCGTCATGCGGACCTCGCCCGCAAACATTTCGGCGGCGCCGGGGTTGTCCTGCCGCTCCGCAGCGGGAAGCAGCACCTTGAGCGCCACCCGGCGGCCCTCGGCGTCGCGGGCCAGATACACGCGGGCCGTGCTTCCGGTGCCCAGCAAGCGGGTCGGACGAAAACCTGGAATGGTGGGAAGGTCAGACATGGATTCCTTTGCCGGCCAGTGCTTCATGGCTTTCTTAGGAAAGTCTAACTCAGCCAGCACTCACAGAGAAAGCACAGCGGCCCGAAATAGAAGGCGGCGGGCCACCCAGGGGCGCCCGCCTCTCACCAACCGCAGAAGGCTTAGTCCTCGTTTTCGCCGTCCTCGGCCACGCGCTTGCCGGCTTTCCACTCCAAGCCCGCCCACATCAGGGCGTCCAGGTCGCCGTCCAGCACGTCGTCGGGGTTGTGCTGCATCAGGCCCGAGCGGTGATCTTTGATGTACTGTTTGTCCAGCACGTAGGACCGCATCTGGCTGCCCCACTCCACACTGGACTGCTGCCCACGCGCCGCGAGCGCCTCTTCTTCACGCTTACGCATCTCGATGTCGTACAGGCGCTGCTTGAGGATTTGCAGGGCCAGCTCGTGATTCTTGATCTGGCTGCGGGTGATCTGGCAGGCCACCGCGATGCCGGTAGGCAGGTGGGTCAGGCGCACGGCCGAGTCGGTGGTGTTCACGCCCTGGCCGCCCGAGCCCTGCGAGCGGAAGACATCGCGGCGCAGGTCCGAGTCGGGAATGTGAATATCAATCTCTTCTTCGGGCACTTCCGGCACCACGTCCACGCTGGCAAAGCTGGTCTGGCGGCGGTTGTTGGAATCAAACGGCGAGACCCGCACCAGGCGGTGCACCCCGTGCTCGGCGCTCATCATGCCGTAAGCCTTTTCACCCCGGATGATGAACTCGATGGATTGGTAGCCGGCCTGATCGCCGGGCTGCTCGTCCAGAATGTCCACTTTGTAGCCCCGGCGCTCGGCCCAGCGCATGTACATGCGGGCCAGCATCCCGGCCCAGTCCTGCGCTTCGGTGCCGCCCGCGCCACCCTTCACGCGGATGATGGCCGGGGTGTCGGCGTGCTTCATGGTAAAGAGGGTCTCGCGGTACAGCTCGTCCACCCGCTGCTGGATGCCGGCCTGTTCTTCCAGCAGCATCCCGCGCTCTTCATCGCTCTCGGCCATCTCCAGCATCTCGGCGAGGCCGTCCAGGTCGGACTTGAGGCCCCGGTACTGTTCCACCACGCTGCGCACACCGGTCGCTTCCTGGGTGACGCTGCGGGCGCGGCCCTGGTCGTTCCACAGCTCGGGATCGGCCAGAAAGTGGTCCAGTTCGTTTAGGCGGCGTTCCTTGCCGGGAATGTCAAAGATACTCCCGGAGGGACGCCAGTTTTTCTTGCAGTTCTTGCATGGCGCTCACTCCTTGTTGGTGCTGCTCGTACCCCTGGGGGCTCAGCGGTGCCGCAGTGCGGCAGGCAAACTTCAGTATAAGGCGCCGGAAGAAGGCGATTGGCAGACAAAAACCCTTGCTGCCCCCTGCTCAATGTCGGCTGCCTCAATTGACTCGCGGCCAGGCCGGGCACCTTTGCTTGAATGGACGCTGTTTGATTAGACGCTCTCGCCCGCCGCCTCATCCAGCAGACCGTAAATCTCCAGAAAGCGCCGCGTCCTCGCCTCCAGCGTGGGCAGCGGGGCCACCTCGCCGCACACCCAGTCGGGCCGGTAGGAACGGCAGATGGCGGGCCGGGCCTCGTACACCGCACACAGGCAGCCTGCGCCCTCCCGCTCCTGGCCCAGGTGGACACAGGGCACGCCCAGAGGCTTGTGCAGCGCTGCGATGTCCGGCGCGGAGCAGCACGCGCCGCAGGCACTGCACTCCCGCCCGGCACGCGGCCAGGCCGAGCGCGGCGGGTAGCCCGGCGGCACCGCTTCACTGGCACAGAGCGGAGGCAAGGCCAGCCGCTCCGCCCATACAGGGCTGCCGTCCACTTCAGCGGGCCGCTTCGGCAGCCTGCAAGAAAGCGTCGTTGTCCTCGGGGCGGCCTACGCTCACGCGCAGGCAGTCGCCCAGTACCGGCAAGCCTTTTTGCACCCGCACCACCACGTCGTGTTCTTCCAGCAGGCGCACAGCCGCCGCGTCATCGGGGGTCTGAATCAGGAAAAAGTTGGTGCGGCTGGGCCAGGCTTTCCAGTGGGGATGGGCCTCCAGCGCCGCCAGCATTCGCTCTCGCTCGCGGGTGTTTTCCTCCACTCGCTCCTGCACGTATTGAGGATGTTCCATCGCCACTTCCAGCGCGCACTGGGTCAGCACGCTGATAGAAAAAGCCGGCACCAGCTTGCCCATTTGCGCGGCCAGCTCAGGGTGGGCCAGCGCGTAGCCCAGCCGCAGCCCGGCCAGGCCCCAGGCCTTGGAAAAGGTCCGCAGGCTCAGCACGCTGGGATGCCCACGCACAAGGTCGCGGTAATCGGTGCCGCTGAACTGGTAGTAGGCTTCGTCAATCACGGTCAGCCAGCCGTGGGCAGCCGCGGCCTCAACCAGCTCGCGCACCACTTCGGGGTGGTCGGCGTGCCCAGTGGGGGCCTGGGGCTGAATCAGCACAAAAAGGCCGGGGCCACGGCTGGTCAGCTCCTGTTTCAGCGCCTCTGCGGGCAAAGACAGGTCCGGCTGCACCGGCACTTTGACCAGCTCCGCGCCCAGCATCCCGGCTTCCAGCGGATACACCGCAAAGGTAGGGTCGGTGGTCAGCACCGTTTGCCCGATGCCGGCCAGCTCGGTCAGCACCTTGATCATCACGTTGCTGCCCGAACTGACCACGATGCCCGCCGGGTCCCAGCCTTCCAGCTGCCCGATGGCGGCCCGCAGCTCGGTGGTGTTCAGGTCGGTGTAGCGCTGCCAGGGGCGCTCCAGCATTCGCCGCACGGCCTCCTCTTTCAGCTCGGCGGGAAAGTCGTAGGCACTTTCGTTCTGGTCCAGCTTGATGCGGGCCCGGCTGGGCACGTAAGGATAGGCGGGAATATCCTGCACCTGGCGGCGCACGCTGCTCAGCGGAGATTCGGTGGTCATGCTCTGTTTTACCACCCCCGGCCCCCAGCGGGGCGCGTGCTAGCCTGAGCGGACCTATGGCTCACGAAACCGTCACGGTCAGCATTCGCACCGCTCTGGTGGACGGCCAAGCCCGCGCCGCCCGCACCGGGCGCACCCAGCAGATTGAGCTGGGCGAAGACCTTTTTATCCGCATCGCGCCGGGGGGGCGCAAGTTCCTGCTGTTTTGCCTGGGCGAAGGCGCAGAGCCCGATCAGGCCACCGCCCGCACCATTGCGCAGACCCTGGGGCTGCACGACCCGCAGTACGGCTGGCACCAGGGCAAGACCCTGCGTTCGCTGACAGTGGTGGAAGCGGGCACGGAGGAAGGCGGCGGCGCGGCTGAGCCTACCGCCGACTCCTGAACCGGACCCACCGCACCGGCTTTCTCATGAAACCAGCGGAGAGCTTCTCATAGCGGCAGAGGTTACATTTGACCCATGAAAAAAGCACTGATGTTGCTGGCAATCACTCCCCTGGCCCTGGCATCCTGCGACCAGCTTGGAATTCCCAACGGTGACGTTTCGGGTACGGTCACCGGCACGGCACCCACCGGCAAAGGCAGCATCAAGCTGGCCCTGGGTAGCCTGACCCTGAGAGGTATCGGCAACTCTACCCCTGACCAGATTGCCCTAGGCACTTTCAACCCCGGCAAGAAGGTGTACGCCATCAGCCTGCCGGCCAGCCCCCAGGAAGGCGGCTACGATGTGTTCGCTTACGCCGACTCCAACAGCAACGGCCGCTGGGACAACAGCGAACCGCGCACCCGGAGCAGCAGCCGGGGCCTGATTTACAGCGCCGCCGGCGTGGGCAAAAAGGACGGCAGCAGCCTGCTGAACCTCAAACCTGGCTGGACTCAGGTGCAGAACGCGAACGTGGTGAAAAGCGGCAAGCCCTTCCGTGACTACAACCTCAGCTGGTAAGGCCGGTGGCCCAACTTAACCCATCCGAGCATCAAAAAAAGCGCCCCCAGACGGGGCGCCTTTTCTATGAAGTGGCGACTTAGGCCTTGGGGGCAGTTCCGCCTTCAAAGGCGGCCTTGAATTTCTGGAGGTCTTCGGCAATCTGCTGGCTGGGTTCTTCACCAAACAGCTTGGCGACAGCGGCACCCAGGGCGCCGGCCGGCGGACGGTAGCTCAGGGCCACATGCACGCGGGTTTTGTCGCCGGCCAAGCTCTCGAACTGCACGCTGCCGGCATTGTCCACGGTGGCGCCGGGCAGAGAGTGCCAGCCGATGCGCTCGCCGGGCTTGTCGTTCACGATTTCGGCTTCCCACTCCACGTTGGTGCCCAGCGGAGCCTTGGCCACCCAGCGGCTGCGGCGGCTGTCCAGCTCAGTCACGCTTTCCAGGTGGCTCATGATCTGGGGCAGGTTTTCCAGCTTGCGCCAGTAGCCGTACACGTCCTGGGCAGGGCGGTCAATCACGACCGAGTGCTCCACGAAGATGGGTTTGGCAGAGGTGCTGGCGCTGCCCAGGCCGGCCGCTTCCATCACGGGGTCCGAGCCAGTCGCGGCGCGGTAGGCAAGGTAGCCGCCCACAGCGGCCATCCCCAGGCCCAGCACGCCACGGCGGCCCAGGCCCAGCATCAGCAGGGCGCCGCCGGCAGCACCGCTCAGCAGGCGGTTTTGGTCAATCTCACCGAGGGCGCTTGCGCCGGTCTCGTTCTTGCTCGTTTGTTTGGTCATTTAGATCTCCTCCGTTGGGTTCACTGTAGTGTATGTGGCCCAGCTTCCCAACCGGGTGAAGTTTGCCCCAACGCCAGCTTAACGGCGCCGAAAATGGCGCTGGCAACGGGCCTATAGTGGGCCATGCCCCTGCGCCTGATTTCCCGCACCGCGCCTTTGCCCAGGCTGGGCTAGTGGGATTCGTGGTCGCTGGCCGCCGCCCTGATCACCATCTTGTTCTGGGCCTCGGCCTTTGCGGGGGTGCGCGCCAGTTTACAGGAATTCGGGCCCGGCCCGCTGGCGCTGTACCGCTTTGGGGTCGCCAGCCTGGCGCTGGGCAGCTACGCCCTGGTGGCCCGGATTCCCCCGCCCCCAGCGCGGCTGCTGCTGCCCACCGTGGCCGTCAGCCTGATCGGCATCACGGGCTACCACCTGCTGCTCAACTACGGGCAGGTCACTGTGCCGGCCGGCACCGCCAGCATCATCATCGCCATGGTGCCGGTCATGACAGCGCTGCTGTCGCTGGCGCTGGGGCAAGAGCGGCTGAGCCCTATAGGTTGGCTGGGCAGCCTGATCAGTCTGGGCGGCGTGCTCCTGATCGTGCTGGGGCGCGGTCAGAGCGTGGACTTTACCGGCGGCGCCCTGCTGGTGCTGGGCTCGGCGCTGGCAAGTGCGCTGTATTTCGTGCTGCAAAAACCGCTGCTGGTGCAGGTGCGCCCCCTGCAATTCACGGTCTGGAGCATGATTGCCGGAACTGTGCCCATGCTGGTCTTTTTGCCAGAACTGCTGCGGGCCTGGGCGCAGGCTCCGCTGGGCGCCCACCTGACGGTGGTGTATATCGGGCTGTTTCCAGCGGCGCTGGCCTATCTCACCTGGAGCTACGCCATTTCGCGGGTGGGCGCCGCCGCCTGCACCAACCTGATGTACATCACGCCGGTGCTGGCAACCCTGATCGCCTATCTGTGGCTGGGCGAACAGCCCACCCGGCTCACCCTGCTGGGCGGCGCCGTGGCGCTGGGCGGGGTGCTGCTGGTGAACACGCTGGGGCGGCGGCCTGCGCCGGCAGCGGCAACCCACTGACAGCAAAGCTACGGCGTTCGCCGGTAACCCAGAGAGAAAATGCGGGGAGGGCCAGAGAGGGCACAGAAAGGACATAGAGAAGACCTGGAGAAAGTGCAAAAAAATCACAGAATGCATACAGAGAAAACTGTGTCTGAACAGGCAAAAAAGTGCCTCTGAGGAGCTACACTGGCGGTATGTTTACCAGGGAAGCTGCCGAAGACTTTGCTGCATAGACCCATGTGCTGCTGGGAATTCAGACCTGTGCCTGCTGTGGGCGGCCCCACCACGGCTCGACCCTGAAGTGCTTTACCTGCCTGGACGCCGAAATCAGAGACGAAGAAGACGTGCGCCCCGGCATTGAGCGGCGGGCTGCTTTTCTCAGTTGGCTGAGCGAGCTGGGAACTCCCAGCACCCAGGGCCAGCAGGTGTTCCGCTTCCGCTAGGTCCGGTTCACGGGTCGGTTTTTGCTACAGGTCACCGCGGCTGCGTTCTGCCGGTCCAGGCTTTTCGGGCCAGCCTTCAGGAGCAACGGCCACGCAGACGTTCCAGCCAGCCTTCCAGCTCGGACACGGACACCTGCTCCCGGCGTTCCCGCTGCCAGGCTTTCAGCGGTTCGTAGACAGCCTCTGCCTCGGCCAATGTGAGCGGCGGCTGGGCCGTCCAGATCAGATGGTCCCCGCCAACATGCCAGGCCCGGCGGCGGGGAACGCGGCGACCCGGCAGATGTGCGGCGAGCAAGGTTTCTGCCTCGGCGGCCAGGGATTCGGAATCGCTGTCCAGTTCCAGCAAGGTCGTCGGCAAGTCGCGGCGAGGATGAAGCGTCGCCGCCCGGTCGCGGGCCTCAAGCACGCAGCGCCGCAACTGACGCAGGTCACGGGTGCGCCACTCGCGCAGAGTCACGCGCCCGCCATCCAGCCGCAGGATAAATTCACCGTCCGGATAGTGGCCGTCGGCCAGGCCGGAGGCGTCGTACCAGCCCAGGTCCAGGCAGAAGTCAGCGTCACAGTAAAAGACTTCGGCCAAGTGACGGTCCAACCCTTCACCCAGCCGGGCCGCTTCGGCTTCCAGGCCCGCTTCAAAGTCCAAGTCAATCAGGAAGAGGACCGAGCCGCCGTGAAAACGCACCTCGCTCAGCCGGCGCGGCCCCGGCATCAGCCCTCCTCGCCGTCTTCTTCCTCGGTACGCTCAGCCAACTCCTGAAGCAGCGGGCGCAGCGCCGGCAGTTCGGAGCGGACCGTCTGCCACACCAGGTCCAGGTCTATGCCGAAATAATCGTGCGCCACCAGGTTGCGGATATCGCGCAGCAGCGCCCAGGGCACCTCTGGGTGGCGGTCTTGCTGAGACTGGGGAATGAACTTGGTGGTTTCGCCCAGGCGCGCCAGGTTGCGCAGCA
>JAUNHF010000017.1:10758-15319 GCA_030524065.1 Deinococcus sp. | reverse complement strand
TTATTTATACAGTCCACCCTCATGCGTTGCAAGCGGTTTCGGCAAAGTTGGTTTGGGCAGAGTTGGCTTCGGCAGGGTTCGTGTAGGGCAGCGGCCTTAGACTGGGCTATGCTTCCAGTCCGCTCTGCTCTTTGCGGCAGCCTCTCGCCCGCGCCCGGCCTACCAGCGCTGCCCGCCTTTCCCGCCCTGGAGGGACTGTGCCGTGCGCTGACGGCCTCGGGCTGCGAACTGTATCTGGTTGGCGGGGCCGTGCGCGACTGGCTGCGGGGGGTGCCGGGCAACGACCTGGACCTGCTGGTGCGGCACCCGCAGCTGGACGGGCGGCAGCTTGAAGACCTGCTGCGCCGCCAGCTGGCCCCCGCGCCGGTGCTGGGAGTAGGACAGGCCTTCAGGGTGCTGAAAGTAAAATGGGCCGGCGAGTGGCTGGATCTGGCGCTGCCCAGCCGTCCGGCACCAGCACCAGCACCGGCCCGGAGGCAGGGGCAGAGGCAAGGGCAAGGGTGGCTCAGTGACCCACGCCTGCCCCTGCAAATAGACCTGGCGCGGCGCGACTTTACCGTCAACGCGCTGGCCCTGCGGCTGTGCCCCAAGGCTGAGCGAGAGGGCAGCGCACTGACCGACCCTTTTGGCGGGCGGGCTGACCTGCAAGCGGGGCGGCTGCGGGCCACCGGCGCAGCGGCAGACCGCCTGGGCGAAGACCCGCTGCGGCTGCTGCGGGCGGCCCGCTTCGCCGCCCAGGGCCTAACCCCGGACGCTGAACTGACGGCGGCAGCGCAGGCCGCCGCGCCGCAACTGGCCGAGGTGGCTCCCGAGCGGCTGTGGCACGAGTGGCGGCGGCTGTTTGCCGCGCCCCAGAGTGCTGCTGGCCTGCGCTGGCTGGCCGGAGTGGGCGCCCTGGCCGTGATTGTGCCGGCCTGGGCCGAGGTCGACGGCCTGGAGCAACATAACCCCCACCACAGCGAAACGGTGGGCGAGCACCTGCTGAGCGTGGTGGCGGGGCTGGACCGGATGGGGGCCGCGCCACTCACCCGGCAGGCTGGCTTTTTCCACGACATCGGCAAGGGGCGCACCCGCACGCTGCAAAGAGGCCCGGCCGGACTGCACGGGCACTTTTACGGCCATGAAAAGGTGGGGGCCGAGCTGACCCGCCGCAGCTTACGCCACCTGCGCGCCGATGGACCGCATATCCGAGACCTGGGCCGGCTGGTGGAACTGCACATGCGCCCTGGTCATGCGGGCAGCCGCGCCGCTGCCCGCCGCCTGGTCGCCGCAGCCGGCGAACTGCTGGACCCGCTGCTGGACCTTTACGCCGCCGACCGGCTGGCACATCTGGGCGAGGACCCGGCGCACATTCGAGCGCGGCAGGACTTTATCCGTGCCGCCGCCACCGACCTGCCCCGCGCTTTTTCGCAGCACGATCTGGCGCTCAGCGGCCATGACTTGCTGGCCCTGGGCTTCTGCCCGCAGGAGGTGGGGGCGGCCAAGCGCTGGCTGACCGAGCAGGTACTCATTGGCCGCGCCGCCAACGAGCGCGGCGCCCTTTTGCCGCTGCTACAGCGCGAGTTCCCGTCCGGATGGCTGGACGCCCGCAGCAGTGCGCGGGCCAGAGAGGGCGAATAGACCAGCGGCGGGACGCGCAGCCCGGCCGGGATGCGAAACTGTTGCTATGGCCCACACCTCTGTTTTTTCCCGCCCAGCCCAGCTGACTGCCGCTGAGGCCATCGGCCGGCTGCGCCCCGGCGCACGGGTCGCTCTTTCGGGCAATGCCGCCACGCCTACCCCGCTGCTGCACGAGCTGATGAACCAAGGAGAGCGGCTGCGCGGCACGGAACTTTACTCGGTGCTGCTGATGGGCGAAAATCCCTTTCCCGATGAAGGCAGCCCGTTTTTGCGCCGGGCGCTGTTTATGGGCCCCGCCGACCGCCGCGCCTACGGCAAGGGCCAGGTGGACTACATCCCAGTGTTCCTCAAGGACATTCCAGGGCTGTTTACCTCGGGGCGGCTGGCGCTGGACGCCGCCATCGTGCAGGTGTCCCTGCCCGACCGACACGGCTTTGTCAGCCTGGGCACCGAGGTGGTCGGGATGCAGGCGGCGGCCCGCTGCGCTCCGCTGGTCATTGCACTGGTCAACCCACAGATGCCACGCATGTACGGCGACTGCCACCTGCACCTCAGCGAGCTGGACGTGCTGGTAGAAAGCGACTTTGCCCTGCCCAGCACCCAGGCCCCGCAGCTAACCCCCGAAGAAACCCTGATCGGCCAGCATATCGCGGACTTGATCGAGGACGGGGACACCCTGCAAATCGGCATCGGGGCCATTCCGGACGCGGCGCTGGCCGCGATGCACGGCAAAAAGGACCTGGGCCTGCACACCGAACTGATCAGCACCTCAGCGATGCAGGCGGTGGAAGCCGGGATCATCACCGGAAGGCGCAAGACGGTGCATCCCGGCCAGATCACGGGCACGCTGATGCTGGGCACGCCCGAGCTGTACCGGTTTGCGGACCGCAACCCCATGATTCAGATGTACCCCAGCAACTACACCAACGACGTGAACCTGATCGCCCGCAACCGCCGCATGACCGCCATCAATTCGGCGATCGAAATTGACCTGACCGGGCAGGTCTGCGCCGACTCGGTGGGCACGCGGATGGTGTCGGGGTTCGGCGGCCAGCTGGATTTTGTGCGCGGGGCTGGGGCCAGCGAGGGTGGGCGCGCCATCATGGCCGTGACCAGTACGGCGCAGTTGGGCGGACAGGCGGTGTCGCGCATTGTGCCGGCGCTGCAACCGGGCGCCGGGGTGGTGACCACCCGGGGCGACGTGCGCTACGTGGTGACCGAGTACGGCGTAGCCGACCTGTATGGCCTGAGCCTCAGTGCGCGGGCGCAGGCCCTGACCGCCATCGCCCATCCCGACTTCCGCGAGGAGCTCCGGTCTGCCGCCGAGGCCCGTGGGCTGCGTCCCCTGAGCGCGGCTTCTGGCTATGCGGCCAGGGCGCCCCGCAAAAGCCAGTAGGCCAGACCAAAGGAGGTGAGCGAGGTCCTAGCGGGGAACTGCTCGCCTACTTGCCGGTACGGGCCAGCCTCAGCGGGTGCGGGTCACTTTGTTCAGCAGTGGGGGCTGATCGGGGTTATTGCCGCGCTCCAGCGACAAGTGCGCCGCAAACAGGTAAAAGGCCAGCGCTGTGGGAATGGGATCAGTAAACGGATGACCAGTGGCCGGCACCCTCAGGTCGCTGCCTTCGGCCAAGCCCAGGGTCCGCAGGTCAGCGCCGTCCTCTTGCAGGGCCCGGTACGCGGCCGCCACCGCCTTGGCCGCAGCGTCCTGCGAGGTCAGGCCCAGCAGCGGCACCCCTTCGGCAATCAGGCGCTTGGGGCCGTGGCTGAACTCGGCGGCCGAGTAGGCCTCGGCATGCAGGCCGCTGGTTTCCTTGAGCTTGAGCGCCGCTTCCAAACCCACCCCAAAGTGCAGCCCCCGCGACAGCACGATCAGGTTTTCGGCAAAGCGGTAGCGCTCCGCCAGTTCACGGGCCTGCTCTTCAAGCGCCAGCGTCTGTTCACACACCTCCGGCAGACGGTCCAAGCTGGCCCGCAGCCTAGCGTCGTCGGTCAGCTCAGCCAGCAACGGCAGCAACGCATGCAGGCTGGCAAGGTAGCTTTTGGTGGCGGCCACTGCCTGTTCGGGGCCGCAGTGGAGCGGCAGCACCCATTCGGCAGCCTCGGCCAGGGCGCTGCCTTCTACATTGACCAGCGCGACCGTCACGGCCCCGCTGCGGCGGGCAGCCTGCACCGTTTCCACCACGTCCGGGCTGGCACCCGACTGCGAAATGGCAATGACCAGCGCACCTTTCAGGTGCAGTTCACGGCCATATACCGTCTGCACACTGGGACCCACGCTGCCCACCGGCAGCCCCAGAGCGATTTCCAGCGCGTACTTGATCACCCGGCCCGCATGGTCGCTGCTGCCACGCGCAATGGTCACGGCCTGATTGGCTTTGCGCTGCTGGCGCAGCACCTGGGGAATTTCGCGGGTTTCCCGCAGCATCAGCGGTTCGGTTGAGGGGGATACAGTCATATTTCTCCTTGCAGAGGAATGGGGGCCAGGCGCCGCCCCCCGAGATATACGTCCAGCACGCGCAGCTTTTCATCCAGCACGACCAGATCAGCCCGCAGGCCCAATCTGAGCTCGCCCCGGTCGCTCAGTCCCAGCGAGCGGGCCGGCGCAGCGGACGCCATCTCGCTGGCCCCGTGCAGCGGAATGCCAGCGGCCACAGCGTTTTGCACGGCGCGGTCCATCGTCAGGACGCTGCCGGCCAGGGTGCCGTCCGCCAGGGTGGCGCGGCCCTCACGCACGGTCACAGCCTGCCCGCCCAGTTCGCTGGGGCCGTCGCCCAGGCCAGCGGCCCGCATGGCATCGGTCACCAGCATGACCCGGCCTGGGCAGGCGGCGCGGGCCAGCTGCAAGCTGAGAGGGTGCACGTGCTGAAGGTCAAAAATCACTTCGGGGAACACCTGCGGGTGGGCCAGCAGCGCCCCGGCTGGGCCTGGTAAGCGGCCCTCA
>JAUNHF010000017.1:0-10748 GCA_030524065.1 Deinococcus sp. | reverse complement strand
AGCGCCCGCCGGCCCAGGCTGGCGACCCTCGATGCCGCCCATCGCGTTGAACAGGTGGGTGGCGGCCAAGCGGCCCAGCGGGGCCAGGTCGCCTAGAAAAGCGGCGGTCGTCTCGCCGTCTGCGCGGGTATGTCCCACCCCGATGCGGACCCCCGCCTCTGCCAGTTGCTGCGCCGCTGCCGGCACGCCGGTTACTTCGGGCGCCAGCGTCACGGCCCGCACGCAGTTCAGCGCCAGCACTTCTGCGGTCCGCTCGGGCGTAGGCTCCAGCGTGGCGGGGGGCTGGGCGCCCAGGCGGCCCGGACTGATAAAGGGGCCCTCCAGATGTGCCCCCAGGACCTGCGCCCCGCTAGGAGCCAGCTCCTGCGCCTGTTGCTGGGCTTGCAGGCTCATCACGTCCCGGACTCCACGCAGCGCCGCCAGCACCCGGTCCCAGGGGGCGGTCATGGTGGTGGGCAGCAGCGAGGTGGTGCCGTGCCGGGCATGCAGCCGGGCCAGCGTCTGTACACCGGCCACGCCGTCCATCACATCACCACCGCCGCCACCATGCACATGGGTATCAATAAACCCAGGCAGGATGTAACGCTGGGGCGCGGCCTGACCAGCGCCCTCCTGCGGCTCCGGCAGTATCTCCAGCGCCTCAATGGTGCGGCCAAAGCTCAGGCGGCCAAACCGCACTTCACCGGGCAGCACCAGCCACCCGGCCAGCCCCAGAGGCGGAGTGGGCCGGGAGCCGGCCAAGGGCTGAGGCTCATTCATTCGCCGGCAGAAGATTCACTGGCAGCCGCAGTGGAGGGGGCCGCCACCGCCTCGCCATAGGCCCGGTGAACCAGGGCTTCGACCTCGGCGGCGGTGCCCAGGGTGAGTGCTTCGGCGGCCACTGCGCGGGCCTGGGTCAGGTCCAGGTTCAGCAGCTGCTCACGGCGAGAGAGCAGCGCGGGAGCGCTCATGCTCAGCTCGGTCACGCCCATGCCCACCAGCAGCGGCATGGCCAGACGGTCGCCGGCCATTTCGCCGCACACGCCTACCCAGCGGCCATGCTTGCGCGCACCCTCACAGGTCAGAGCAATCATCTTCAGGACACTGGGGTTCAGTGGCTGATAGAGCCCCGAAACCTGCTCGTTCATGCGGTCGGCGGCCATCGCGTAGCCGATCAGGTCGTTGCTGCCTACCGAGAAGAACTCGGCTTCCCGCGCAAATGTCTCGGCCAGCACGGCGGCAGCGGGCACCTCAATCATCATGCCCAGCGGAATGTGCTCGGCAACCGCCACGCCCTCGGTCTGCAAGCGGGCGCGTTCTTCTTCCAGCAGGCCGCGTGCCTGACGGAACTCTTCCAGGGTCGCCACCATCGGAAACATGATTTTGAGGTTGCCATAGACGCTGGCCCGCAGCAGGGCCCGCAGCTGCACCCGGAAAATGTCGGGCCGGGCCAGGCACAGACGGATGGCGCGGAACCCCAAAAAGGGATTGTCTTCCTGGGGGAGGTCCAGATAGGGCGCGGCCTTGTCGCCGCCGATGTCCAGCGTGCGGATAATCACCGGCTTGCCGGCCATGCCTTCTAGCACAGCGCGGTAGGCCACGAACTGCTCTTCTTCGGTGGGCAGGCGGTCCTGGGCCATGTACAGGAATTCGGTGCGGTACAGCCCCACGCCCTCGGCCCCGTACTCCAGTGCGATGGGCAGATCGCCAGGACTGCCGATGTTGGCCGCCAGCTCAATGCGTTCGCCGTCACGGGTGCGGCCTTCGGTGCCCACCAGCGCCAGCAGCCGTTCGCGGCGCTCGGCGTAAGCTTCAGCGCGGCGCTGCGCTTCGGCCAGAGCACTTTCGCCCGGCTCTACCAGCACGCGGCCCAGTTCACCGTCCACGATCAGGGGGGTGCCGGAAGCCACCGTCAGGGCAGCTTCACCGGCCCCCACCACAGCCGGCAGCCCCAGCCCCCGCGCCATGATGGCCGAGTGGCTGGTGCGCCCGCCCACCGCCGTGACGATCCCGCGCACCAGGCTGCGGTCCAGCGTGGCGGTGTCACTGGGAGTCAGGTCATGCGCGACCAACACCGCTGGCTCACGCAGATCGCCCAGCGAAGTCAGCGGCCGGCCCAGCAGATGCGCCAGCACCCGGTTGCGCACGTCGCGCAGGTCGGCGGCCCGCTCGCGCATATATTCGTCATCCATCGTCTCAAAGACGGCGATAAAGGTATCGGACACCTGGCTCAGGGCAGTTTCGGCGCTCTGGCCCTGCTGCAAGCCAGCGCCGACCTGCTCCAGCAGCTCTGGGTCGTCCAGCATCAGCAGGTGAGCGTCAAAAATCTCGGCGTGTTCCTCGCCCAACTTCTGGGCGGTGCGCTCCCGCAGGTCGCTCAGTTCGGCGCGGCTTTTCGCCAGGGCCCCGGTGAAGCGCTCCCCCTGCTCAGCGGCGTCGGCCCCTTCGGTCTGCGCCGCAAAGGTCAGGTCAGGTGGGCGCAGCACGAAGGCCGGCCCGATTCCCAGACCGGGCGAGGCCGCAATACCAGTCAGGCGGCGGGCCACGTCCAGCGCGGTCGCCTCCTGGGCAGGGCTGCGGGTATTGGCCTGGCGGGCAGTCAGGGCCGGGTCGCCGGCAAGCTGCTCAGGCACGCTGCGCCAGACCCTGGTCCACGAGCGCCTGCCCCACGGTGTCCAGGGCCTGTTGGGCGTCATCGCCCTCGGCGCGCAGGGCAAAAGCACTGCCCTTGGTCAGCCCCATGCTCAGCACACTCATCAGGCTTTTGAGGTTCACGGCCTTGTCACCGGCCACCAGTTTCAGATCGGCCGCGAAGGGCGTCGCTGCCTTAACGACCGCCGAGGCGGGGCGGGCGTGCAGTCCGTGTTCGTCGGTCACGATGAAATTCTGTTCCATTCCCCCAGCATAGCGCAGGGCTGACAGTCGGCTCCAGGACGAAGGACACACCCCAACTTATAGGACACGACTACCCGCGCTGCCCATAACTGCCACCAGCACACGTCTCAACATGTCGTTTCAGGATGTCGTGTCAGGACGGCCGGCCACAGCAAACCGGCCCCCACGGGGAGGGCCGGCACGCTGAGCGAGACTGGGCAGGCTCAGCGGATGTAGACGCGGCCTTGGGGGTCCAGCTCCACACGCTGGCTGTCATCCAGGTTGGTGAAGAGCACCGGGGTCACCAAGCTGGGCACGCGGCCACGCAGAGCGTCCAGGTCGGCGCGCAGCAGGGGCTGACCGGCCGTTACGCGGTCGCCCTGCTTGACCAGTGGGATAAAGCCTTCACCCTGCAAATTCACGGTATCAATGCCCACATGGACCAGCACTTCCAGGCCATTGTCGGCGCGCAGGCCGATGGCGTGGTGGGTGGGGAACAGCGTCACCACTTCGCCGGTGACGGGGCTACGCACTTCGCCACTGTCAGGCTCAATGGCAAAGCCCTGGCCCATCATGCCGCCGCTGAACACGGCGTCGGGCACTTCACTCAGGGGCACGGTGCGGCCGCTCAGGGGCATCACCCAGTCCTGGGGCAGGCCGGGGCGAGAAGCGCTGACCGGGTCCTGGGTAGGTACGGACTGGGGCGCCGCCACCGGAGCCGGCACAGTGGCGGAAGCAGCGGCAGTGGCCGGAGTGTACTCACCCTGGGCAATCACCTGCTGCATGGTTTCCTTGATGCGGTCGGAGCGGGTGCCGTACACAGCCTGCACCGAATTGCCAACTTCCAGCACGCCGGCAGCGCCAAGCTGCTGCAAGCGGGCCTTGCTGACCTGAGACTTGTCGTTTACCGTCACGCGCAGGCGGGTAATGCAGGCGTCCAGATTCTGAATGTTGGCCGGGCCGCCAAAAGCACGCAGGATTTCTACCGCTTCTTCGCGTTCGCTGGCCGGAACGAGGGCGGGGGCGGCAGCCACAGCGCCCTCCTCTTCCACCTCGCGGCCGGGGGTCGCCAGGTTCATCTTGCGGATCAGGAAGCGGAAGACGACATAGTAAATGGCGGCAAAGGCCAGGCCGAACAGCGGCACCAGAATGGCATTGGTGCTCTTGGGCCACAGCAGCATGTAGTCGATAAAGCCGCCCGAGAAGGTAAAGCCGGCGTGGATGTTGAACAGGTGCATCAGCGAGAAGCTCAGGCCAGTCATGGCGGCGTGGAACACGTACAGCACCGGCGCCACGAACATAAACGCAAACTCGATGGGTTCGGTGATACCGGTCAGGAAAGAGGTCAGCGCCGCCGAGATCATGATGCCGGCTACGGCCGCTTTGCGCTCAGGCCGGGCTTCCTGATAGATGGCAAGCGCAGCGGCGGGCAGCGCATACCCCATGATCGGGAAAAATCCAGTCATGAAGGTGCCGGCCGATTTGTCGCCGGCCAGGTAGCGGGTCATATCGCCCTGAACCACTTCGCCGGTGGCTGGGTTGGTCCAGTCGCCCGCGATGTACCAAAACGGCTGATACCAGATGTGATGCAGCCCGAAAGGAATCAGCAGGCGGTTGACAAACCCGAATAGGCCGGCGGCCAGGGTGGGCTGCTCATGCACCGCAAAGTTGGAAAAGGCGTTCAGCGCTTGTTGAATGGGCGGCCACAGGTAAGTCAGCGCAATCCCCAGGAAAATGGCCGAAGCGGCCGTGACAATCGGCACAAAGCGGCGGCCGGCAAAAAAGCCCAGGAACTGCGGCAGCTGGATGTCCTTGTAGCGGTTGTACAGCCACGCCGCCAGAATCCCCATGATGATGCCGCCGAACACGCCGGTTTGCAGGGTAGGAATACCCAGCACGTTGGCGTACCCGCCCGGCTGCGCGGCTTTGGCAGCGGCAAAAGCCTCAGCGTCGCCCAGGCCCAGCCAGGCGCTCATGGTGGAGTTCATGACTAGAAAGCCCACCAGGGCGGCGAGCGCGGCCACACCGGCGCCATTGCTGAGGCCCACGGCCACGCCCATCGCAAAGATGATCGGCAGGTTGCCGAAGATCACGTCGGAGGCGCCCACCATCAGCTTGCCGACAAAGTGCAGCCACTCGGGAATGGAGTTGTACCAGGTGTAAGACTTGTCGTTTAGCGCTGCGCCCAGGCCCAGCAGGATGCCGGCGGCCGGCAAAACGGCGACCGGCAGCATCAGCGCCTTGCCAATTTCCTGCAAGCGGCTAAAAGCACTTTTCTTCTGAGGGGGCGGGGCGGCGACAGGTTGCGCCGTAGGGGTATGCGTCATAACAATTTCCTTTCAGAGCTCAGCATAAAGACAAAATTCTTGGGCCAGCTCAGGAGAAGTGGGTGATACCGGTGCCTGACAGTATGCCCGCAAAACTTCTAGGGGCAGAGGATAGACCCGGACCATCCCGAGGTGGCAAGTGGCCTGCAACGCGAGATCAGCCAGTGATGCGCTCCCGGCTTTGGTGCCCCACCGCAGTGTTTGTGAGTCTGGTGCTCACCACAACGACTCTTCTTTCCTCAGCCTGCCCTGTTTTGGCCGGCACTGCCGACTGGCCCTGCTGTTGGGCCGGGAATCATCCTTTAGACACGGGCGTTCGCAGATGGGCTGCGCCTGATGCCCGGGCATCCAGCGCCTATAGGCTTTCGGTGACCCTCCCAGCTGGCTCAACATGAAGGTTTTCACCCGGCTCGCCACCCCGCAGTATTGCAAAAATGAACGTTATGTCAAGAAAGCGTCAGTCAGCGCTCTTTCGGTTTGCAGTGTATTTGACAGATTAAATTGCCGATCGAGACCCTTTTTGCATTTTTTCCCTCACATATATTATACTGGCAAATTGACCCGCAATTTTTCTCATGTTGCTCAGAGAGCCAGGCCGCAAGATGTGCGCCATGAAGAAGATTTTTCTGATGATGATCGCCAGCACGGCTCTGATGGCCTGTGCTCCGACCGACACCGAGACCACCACCAGCACCACCACCACGACCGAGCAGACCACCGAGGGCACGACCAGTGTGTCCAGTGACACTGCCACTGAGATGGCGAGTGACTCCACCACCGAAATGACCACCACCGAGAGCAGCACCACCATGACCGAAGACATGGCCAGCGACGCCACTGTCAGCGGCACCATGGCGAACGACGACAACGCCAACGTGGCTGATGAAGTCGATATGGCTGCCGGCGACGGCATCGAAGGCACCGTGGAGAGCTGGGACGCCACCGGCCGCACCTTTACCATGATGGAAGGCGACAAGTCCTACACCGTGATGGTGGACGACAACACCCAGTACATGGACGGCGACCAGGCTTGGGACGTGGACGGCTTCTACGGCGAAGACCGTATGGGCCAGGACATTGCGGTGGAAGGCGAAATCGACAGCGCCACCAACACCATTATGGCCACCAAGATCACCCGCTACTAAGCGGCCCAGTGACCCTGTGCCCTCCGGAAGAACCGGGGGGTGTTTTTTTGGCCGTTAGGGTGGTCTGCTGCTACCCGGAAATTGCGGGGCTCTCCCTGTACGGGAGCCCGGGAGCAGACCAGCACCAGTACTTCGCGGCTCCCAGGGAGAGCCCCGCAACACTTCTGCGCCTTAGAGCGGTTCTGCCGGGTAAGCTCCCTCCACCCAGCGCTGCCCGTCTTCCAGCTCTTCTAGCTTCCAGACCGGAATCACCGCTTTGACATGCTCGATCAGCCAGTCCACTGCTTCTAGTGCGGCGCGGCGGTGAGGGCTGCCCACCCCGATCACGATGCTGGCCTCGGCCGGTTGCAGGCGCCCTATCCGGTGGGCCAGATACACCGCCAGATCGCCGCCTTCGCCCCCGAAGCGTTCGCGGGCCTGCGCCGCCGCCTCACGCAGCACCTTCTCGGCCATGCTGGCATAGGCTTCGTATTCGATCAGGGTGACGGCTTGGCCCCGGTTGGGCGAACGCACCGTGCCCACAAAATAGCTCTGAGCCCCGTAGCGGGGACGGACCACAAACTCCGCAGCTGCCTGCAAACCGAGCGGCTCGGGGGTCACGCGGGCAACGGTCAGCTCCGCCGCCGGGCGCGGCTCACCCGACCCACCGGCCACGGGCGGCAAAAAGGCCACCTCGTCGCCTTGCTGCAGGGCGGTGCCGGGCGCCGCGTAACTCTCATTCACGGCGGCCATGCAGCCGCTCAGGTCCAGGCCGCATTCCTCCTGAAGCTGCCGGGCGAGGTCGCGCACCGTGGCCCCGGCCGGCACCTGGGCTGCAAACTCCGGCTGAGGCACCTGACGGCTGAGATGGGCGAACAGCAGCACCTGAACAGTAAGTGGCGTGGAAGTCATGGCAGGCATTGTAGGGGGCGGGCGGCCCAGCGCCTGTAACGGCAAGCGGTCAGGCTGGCCTGTGTCACCGGCGGGCGGCCTATGACTGATGACCTGTGACAGGCACGTGCCAGCCGGCCCTCTATAAAAGAATCATGACGTGGATGGCTCGACTGATGGCCGCCGGGGTGTTGGCGCTGGGCAGCGCTGCCCAGGCCCAAAATACGCAGGCTCAGAATATGCAGGGCCGGGGTGTGACCGCGCCTGGGCAGGTGGCGCCGGTGCAGCGCGGCTGGACCTCGTGCGCTCCGCATGAACGCGGACAACTGATCTACAGCGCCGGGCGCCGGCAGATTCTGATTCCTCAGGAGTACTCCGCGTGGCTGCGCCAATATGCTCAGGCCGAGGGAGTGCCCGCGAACCTGCTGTTTTCGCTGGTGTGGCATGAATCCGGCTTTTGCCAGAATGCTGTGTCGCACGCCGGGGCAGTGGGCCTGGGTCAGCTGATGCCGGCCACCGCCCGTGGCCTGGGCGTCAACCCGTATAGCGCGCAGCAGAACCTGTGGGGCACCGCCCGCTACCTGCGCCAGCAGTATCAGCGCTTCGGGCGCATTGAGCTGGCGCTGGCGGCCTACAACGCCGGCCCTGGGCGGGTGGCCGCCTGTAATTGCGTGCCCAACATCACCGAAACACGCAACTATGTCAGCAATATCGTGCGGATGTACCGCTCGTTCGGCTGACCCTAGTCTGTGGTCTGTGGGGGAGCCAGCAGCGGCCAGTCTGCGGCGGCGCTCAGTGGGTGCTGGGGCGGCCCGGCACCTGAGGCGGCGTGCCCCGGAATACGTCCTGGCCGGCCGGGGCGTCGAGCGTGACCCGCTGGCCGGTGCGGGCCGCTTCATAGATGGCGGCCATCAGGCGCTGATCCTGCACCCCTTCTTCACCGGGGGTCCAGGGCTGCACCCCACTGCGGATACAGGCAGCGAAGTGATCCACTTCCAGCGTGAACTGGTCGTAATTGGGGAAGCTGGGCTGCTGCTGGGCCCCAGCGGTGGTGACCGTCAGGCAGAGGCCGCTGTACTGGAAGGCCGGGTCCAGCGCCGCGTGGCCCGCTTCGCCCATCACCCGCAGGATATTGACGTCCAGCGCCGCGTAGCTTGACTGGCAGTCGGCGATGACCCCGCCTGCAAAGCCCAGGCGAAAGCTGACGCTGCGCTCCACCTCGCAGAAGCGGGGGTCGTCCTGTGGCTGGTCCAGGCTGGCTTCCACCCACTGCGGCTCGCGGCCCAGCACGAACCGCACCGTGTTCAGACAGTACAGGCCGATGTCCAGCAGGGGGCCACCACCGGCCACTTTGCGCTCCAGCCGCCATACATCCGGGTCGTCCTCCACATGGGTGTGCACCGAGTTCAGCAGCCGCACTGGCCCCAACTGCCCCGACTGCGCAGCGTCCCGCACCGCCCAGTGTTCGGGGGTGTACTGGCAGCGGTAGGCGGTCATCAGCAGCACGCCAGCGTCCCGGCAGGCCTGCACCATCGCGCTGGCGTCTTCGGGGGTGGACGCCAGCGGCTTTTCGCACAGCACATGCTTGCCTATCTGGGCGGCCCGCTCGGTGTATTCGCGGTGCAGCGCGTTGGGCAACACGATATACACCGCCTGAACATCATCCCGGTCGGCCAGTCTCTCAAAGTCCTCGTAGGCGTAGATGTCCTCTGGGCGCAGCGACGAGACTTTGAGCGCTTCGCCCTTGTCCTCAGCGCCCGTGACCAGGGCAGCCAGGTAGGCGTGCTCGCTCCCGCGCAGGGCAGGAATCAGCTCATCCTTGGTCAGCTGGCCCACACCCACGATGGCGTATCCGACGCGGCCAGTTGGCGGCTGGTTGGCAGTGATAGTGGCAGTCATGTTCTCAGCCTAGAGCAGTTCTGTGACCTGTTGCGGTACACCTTACGCTGCGCGGCTCCATTTCCCGTCCTGCCCGCAAGTCGCTGACCGGCCCCACCCCGCCCGCGTTGGCCGTCCCTTCAGAAAAGTGGCGTGTCAGGCAGAAAATTCATCCGCCTGAGTGTGGAGTGAAGCATGGTGGAAAGCGTGAATGAACCTTTTTCCCCCTTCCGCTCTTTTTGGATGGGCGGCTTCGAATGCAGTACCCACCGGCTGCGCTCCGGGCGGCGGGTGGACGTGATTGATGCCACCGCCCACGACCGGCTGGCGGCGGGCGACTACGCCGCCTTGCAGAGTCTGGGCCTGGGCACCGTGCGCGACGGCCTGCGCTGGCCGCTGATCGAGCGGCGGCCCGGCGAATACGACTTCAGCTCGGCAGAAGCCCAGGTGCGGGCGGCCCAGGCCAGCGGCGTTCAGGTGATCTGGGACCTGATGCACTACGGCTACCCGGACTTTCTGGACCCCTACTCGCCTGACTTCGCCCCGGCATTTGCCGCTTATGCGCAGGCGGCGGGCGAATTCCTGGCGCGGCACACTGACGGCCCGCTGTGGGTGTGCCCGGTCAACGAGATTTCCTTTTTCGCCTGGGCGGGCGGCGAGGTGGGCGACTTTGCTCCCTTCGCCCAGGGGCGCGGGCACGAGCTCAAACGCAAGCTGGCCGGCGCCGCCATCGCGGGGGCGTGGGCGCTGCGCAGGGCGCTGCCCCAGGTACGCTTTTTGCTGGCCGAGCCGCTGATTGGCGTGCACCGCCACCCGGAGCGCCCGCAGGAATGGACCGAGGCCGACGGCTTCCACGCGTCGCAGTTCGAGGCGCTGGAAATGCTGCTGGGCCGGCTATATCCCGAGCTGGGCGGCTCGCCGGAACTGGTGGACATGCTGGGGCTGAACTACTACCCCGTCAACCAATGGGTGCACCACTCGGACCACGGGCGGCGGCGGGTGCTGGAGCCGGCCGACCCAGAATACCGGCCGCTGCACGAGCTCCTGGCGGACGTTCACCGCCGCTACGGCCTGCCCATGATCCTGGCAGAAACCGGCACCGAGGGCGCGGCGCGGGCGGCCTGGCTGCGCTGGGTGGCGCATCAGGCGCTGACTGCGCGGGCACGGGGCGTGCCCCTGCTGGGCCTGTGCCTTTATCCGGTGGTGAACCATCCCGGCTGGGTGGACGACCGCCACTGCCCCAACGGACTGCTGGATTACCCCGGCACGGCCCCGGGGCCAGGCGGGCGGGCTGCCGACCCGGCGCTGGCGGCCGCGCTGCTTGAGGTGCAGGCTTGGGAGCGCGGCGAGTGGCCGGCCCAGGCACCCCTTTTGCCCAGCGAACCCCTGCCGCTGGGCGCGGTGCTGGACCGCTTGGCCCTCGCTGCGCCCACCCTGCTGGCCGAGGCCCCGCTGCGCCACGCCGACGGCGGCTTTCCGGCCAAGTCGTTTGCGGCGCTGCGCCGCCATGGCCTGCTGCGGGCCACCCTGCCGGGCGGGCTGGGCTACGGGCTGGGCGGCCCACAGGTGCTGCATCTGCTGCGGGCGGTGGGCCGGCTCAGCCTGCCGGTGGCGCGGTTGTACGAGGGGCATCTGAACGCCCTGAGGCTGCTGGCGCGGTACGGCTCTCCCAAGC
>JAUNHF010000353.1 GCA_030524065.1 Deinococcus sp. | reverse complement strand
ATACTCGCTGCCGCTCGGTTGAAGATGACATCATCTTCACCTGTCAGCTACTTAGTTGATGGTGTAAATCACCCAGTGAAAATGAGTTGAGTTGGGGGCATCAAGGTGGCCCCCCACTTTAGGAGGAGTTTTATGAAAGAGATCAAAATCATCGGTATTTCTGGCAGTCTGCGCCAAAGCTCTTATAATTCCGGCCTCATCCGCGCCGCAAAAGAGCTGATTCCAGAAGGCGCAACCTTTGAAATCGTAGAGATTGGCAACCTGCCGCTTTTCAATGAGGATTTGGAACAAGACTTGCCCCAAGCCGTCAAGGACTTCAAAGCGAAAATCAAGGAAGCCGACGCAGTGGTGTTTGCCACGCCTGAGTACAATTACACCCTGCCTGGCGTGCTGAAAAATGCCATTGACTGGGCTTCACGTCCTTACGGAGACAACTCCTGGGCCGGAAAAACGGCTGCTGTGATGGGAGCCAGCATCGGCAGTATCGCTACAGCGCGCGCGCAGTATGATCTCCGCAAGACTTTCGTGTTTCTCAATATTCACGATGTCAAGCAACCTGAAGTGATGGTCGGTCAGGCGCACAACAGCTTTGATGAGCAGGGCAACTTGACCAACGAAGACACCAAAAAGTACATCCGCCAGCAGCTGGAAGCCCTGGTGGAACTGACCCGCAAGTTTAAGGGCTAAGCCTCAGAACTTGCCCCTGACCAGGTGACGGTTCTGCCTAACCGCCCTGGGCGGGTGACGCCAGCAGACCGCCCATACGGAGGTAATGTCAACCTCGCCAACTGGCCCTGGGGAACGCTGCCTTGGCACACTTGACGGTAGCGTGAATTTCTCGCGGCGTCGTCGGCATTGCTGAACCAAATCATTCGGCAGCAAAAAGCCTGCCCCGAACAGGCAGGCTCACGCAACAAAGTTCCAACCACTCAGACCACGATGCGCTTAAATTCGCCGTCGTCGCCGCGTGCGGGCAGCTGACCGTAAGCCAGTTCCTGCTCCACCACTTGCGCGGCGGCCTGGCCGTAGTCCTCTGCGGTGCGCTCATCAGCATCGGTGGGCATGACCACCACGTCAAAGCCGCGCAGTTCGCCGTCGGCGTCTTGATGGCGCACTTCAATTCGCAGCTGGCCTTCCTCGCTGCTGTGGCGAATGGTCAGGCCGTCGCGGGGGTCCTTGGTGTACGAGGCGTCAAAGGCCTGCCCAATCTCGGTGATGTTCATAGGGTTCAGTGTAGGCAAGGGGCCGCCATTGTTGGATGCGAAAAGCGGGCCGCGCCTTTACACTCGGTCCATGCATACTGCCGCCTTTCTCGCTGCCAGCCTGGACGGTTTTATTGCCCGCAAGGACGGCTCGCTGGATTGACTGCCGCAGCCGGAGGCCGAAGGGGAGGACTACGGGTACGCTGAGTTTTTCGCCCGCATAGACGCCCTGGTGATGGGCCGCCGCACGTTCGAGACGGTGCGGGAATTCACGCCCTGGCCCTACGGCGACAAGCCAGTGGTGGTGCTGAGCCGCACCCTGACGCCCGCCGACCTGCCCGCGCAGTGGCCGCTGCGGCTGCATGCTGGGCCGCTGCCGGAGCTGCTGAGGCAGCTGGAAGCGGAGGGCCTGCGCCGGGTGTACGCCGATGGAGGACAGGTGGTGCAGGAATTCATCCGGGCCGGGCTGCTGGATGAACTCACGCTGACCACGGTGCCGGTGCTGTTGGGGCGTGGGCGGCCGCTGTTTGGCGCGCTGGAAGAGGACCTGCCGCTGAAATTGCTGGAAAGCCGCAGCTTTGCCGGTGGACTGGTGCAGAGCCGCTACAGGATAGGGATAGGAGGCCGGCGCGGGTCAGGTGAGGCAAAGGGAGGGCTAATGCGGAACGGCAATGAATCAATGACGTGAGGGTCAGCAAGCGCTGGAGCACAGGCTTGGGCGTCGGCCCAGTCCCTCACCGGCGCGGTGAATGTTGACCTGAAAGCGTTCGTC
>JAUNHF010000016.1:2471-15338 GCA_030524065.1 Deinococcus sp. | reverse complement strand
CGGGCAACTGCGCCTGATCGCGGCAGAGGCGCAGCAGGGCCGGCTGCATCCCTGGGCCCTGCTGTGGCTGGCCGAGGGCCTGACCCTGGCAGCACTCCTGCTGTGCCTGCTTCCGCGCCGCGTCGCCGCCGACTTGGCGGACCCGGCAGAACGCCTAGGGAAGCCGGGACTGCGCCACTGGAACAGCCCCCTGCCTGCCCAGCACCCTGGGCGCGACCCACTGGCCTGGGTGCTGCCGGGCAGCGGCCTGCTGGACAGGGTCTGGGGTGGCCTGCTGCTGCTGGCCTTCGTGACGGCGGCTGTGGCCTGGACCGCTGGCCGGGCGCTGCCCGCCGGCGCAGACCTGCCCTGGCCGCGGGCGCTGTGGCCGGCAGCCGGCTGGCCCAGATCACTGCCCGGCCTAAGCGGCTCCTGGCCGCTGGCCGTCATGGCGCTTGCCTGGGCGGTAAATGCGGCCTGGCTCTGGACGTTAGGCCGCCGCCAGCCAGCCGGGCCCTCCCCCTCCGCTTAGCCGCCGCTTCAATCTGAAGTGAAGGTTCAAATCAGCTTGGGCGGGCATACTGAGCCTTATGTGTCTTCGCCCGCAAATGCCTGTCTCCCGCCGCCTGACCCGCGTGGCCGCGTGGCTGCGACCTGGACTGCTCAGCCTGGGCCTGGGCCTGTGGGGTGCCGCAGCGGCGCAGCTGCAACTGAGCTTTAGCACCGGCGAATCTAGCGTACAGATCAATGGCCGCAGCGCCAATATCGCCGCGCCGCAGGTGGTCAGTGGCCGCACCATGCTGCCCCTGAACGACACTGTCCTGCTGCTGGGCTACCACCTGACCCGCAGCGGCAACGTTGTCAGCGTGGTGGGCGGCGACCTGTCGGTGGACCTGGACAGTGGCTACGCCACGGCCGGCGGGCAGGTTCAGGAAGCCGGCAGCGTGGCCGTCTTGGAAGGCAAGCTGTATGTTGCGGCGCGGGTTATCGCCGCCGGCCTGGGTGGGCAACTCAGCAGCGGTGCCGGCGACTCACTGCTGCTGACCGCCCAGCCCCGGGGAGCCTTTGTTCCCCCAGCGCGGGCACCGCAGCCTGCTACCGTTCCGGGAGTGGTCCCCGGTGCCGCAGTGCCGGTCAGGCCCACCACCGCCCCAAGTGCCCCGGCGCCAGCCAGTCCGTTCCCGGCCAGTCCAGCGCCGGCCGCGCCGCAGCTCGCCGCGCCCCAGGCCCGCTTCTCTACCGACAAGGCCACCTACGCCCCCGGTGAACGGGTGGTCTTTACCGAATACTCCTACGACCCCGAAGGTGGCGGCATCGCGTCGCGCAACTGGACCGGGCGGCAGGACGTGTACTGGGCGCCCGGCAACTATCCGGTCAGCCTCCAGGTCACCAACGGGCGCGGGCAAACTTCTTCCACCTACACCCGCACCATCCGGGTCGCGGGCCCGGCAGCCGAAACACCGGTCACCTACGCGCTGCGCTACGGGCAGATCGGCGACCGCTTTGCAGACGGCCGCGTGCTGAACTACCCCGCGCTCACCATGAATCAGGGGGCGCCCAGGAATCTTCCGCTGCTGTTCAGCGACAGCCCCGAAAAGCCCCGCCAGAGCGGCGTGCTTTACCAGGACCAGGTCAGCGGCGAGGCGAGGCTGCTGGGTTACCACGTCAACGACCTGGGCCGCCCGGCGCGGATGTACATCGTGGCCCGCAACCTCGAAAGCCGCCCGGTCAGTGTGCAGGTGTCCCGTCAGGGCGAAACGGCGCCCAGCCGCGTAGAGGGCATTCTGGGCCAGGTCACGCTGATGGACTATTTCGCCAGCCCGGCCCGCAGCGCCGTGAACCTGCCGCCCGGCGGCCTCAGTGCCCTGTATGTCAGCCCCACCCTGAGCCAGGGCCACGGCGTCAGCATCTTGCAGGACATCGTCAGCAGTGGCCGGGTGGCCGTCAGCTTCGTGATGCTGGAAGACGGCCTGACCCTCAGCGATCCGGTGCTGCGTTCGCTGCCCTACCTTCCGCTGGACGGCCGGCACCAGCGCGGCACCTTTGCGGGCGCCGACCGCCCGATGAGCACGGCGCTGACCCAGCTGCCCGCCCGCGTGGTGATCGGCGACGGTCAGCACGATCCGGTCATCACCGGCCGCGATTCGGTCACCGGCAGCACCCAGCGCCTGGCCGGTAACTATGGCGTGCTGTACGACATGGAGTTCACCGGCGCGGCGAATACGGCCATCGCGCTCAGTCCGCGTGGGGGCCTGTACCGGGGTGCCATGCGCATCACCGACGGCGACCTGACCCAGGTGATCAAATTGCCGCGTGAGGGCAACGCCCTGACCCCCAACGAGCCGCAGCTGCTGTGGCGCGCCAAGTCCGACCGGGTGCGCATCGAGTTTATGCCGTCCAACGGCAGCGCCCTGCCGGTCAATCTGGTCTTTTACCGTCTGCCGCAAAACACCTACAAGTGGTATCAGCCCTGAGCGCCCCCTGAGGGCACAGGGAGCCGGGCCGGTCACGCACTGCGCCCGGCTCCTTTTTTGAGGGCCCAGCGGTCTTTTCGGTGCCCAAGCTGCCGCAGCGGCCCGCTTCTGCGCTGCCTAGGACCGCCGGCGCCGCCGCACCCGCCGCAGCCCGTGGTCGGGGCGTATGCCGTCTGCAATCAGGTGCAGCCACTGGCTCAGGAAATACCCGGACGTGACCGGCACCAGCACCTTCCACTCGATGGGGTCGGGCAGGGCGGGCAGCTGCACCCCCGGCCAGAAGGTGCACAGCACGCCCACCACCAAAAAGACCAGAATGGCGAGGTAGGCCAGGCGGGTCAGCGGGCCGATCAGCCAGGTGTGTGACAGGCCCCGGTGGCTGAAGACCATGCCGTATGGCACCCACAGCGGCCCCAGAAAGCCCCAGTTGCGCTTGGAATTGACCCCCTGCTCGGACAGGTCCAAGTCGGGAGAGAGCAAAAACGTGCCGGCCAGAAAGCCCAGCGAAAAGTGCAGGGTCTGGGTCTGGGTCAGCGTCACCAGCCCTTCGCGGGAAGCCCAGATGGCGCCAGCGGCGAGCACGGCGTACACCGCCATGTTGATGGAGTTGTGAACGCGTCCGCTCGGCACCGGCAACACTATGCCGTGTGGCAGGGAATAATGCGAACTTCGGCACCGGCGCCGCGCACCGCTTTGGGCTAGGCTGAGCCCCATGACCATTCCTGACCGCGCCGACCTGTGGGCGCCGGACCTGCACGCCCTGGACGGGCTGGAACGCGAAAACAAGGCCTGCCATGCCTGCGCGCTGCGGGCCGGCTGCTTGCAAGTGGTGGTGGCCGACGGCAATCCCGCCGCCGACCTGCTGATTATCGGTGAAGGCCCCGGCGGCGACGAGGACCGCACGGGCCGCCCCTTCGTGGGCCGCGCCGGGCAGCTGCTGGACCGCATTCTGGCGGGTGTGGGGCTGAGCCGCAGCGACACGTACATCACTAACATCGTCAAGTGCCGCCCGCCGGCCAACCGCGCCCCGACCCCTGCCGAGGCCCAGACCTGCACCGAACTGTGGCTGGACCGGCAGCTGGCGCTGCTGCGGCCCAAAGTCATCATCACCATGGGCAACACTCCCACGCGGCACCTGCTGGGGACGCCGCAGGGCATCACGCGGCTGCGGGGCCAGTGGCACCCTTACCAGTTGCCCGGCAGTGGGGCCACCGCCGCCCTGATGCCCATGTTCCACCCCGCTTACCTGCTCCGCAACGACACCCGCGTCAAGGGCGGCCCCAAAAGCCTGACCTGGGAAGATATCCAGGAAGTGGCCGGCGTGCTGCGGGGCGAGCGGCCTTTCCCGTTGCAGCCGGCTGCTCCGGAAGGCCAGCTTCCGCTATTCTAAGCCTGTAGGTATACAGGGCGTGGGCAGGCGCTACCGCCAAAAGCAACCAAAAGCAAAAAGGAAAGTGCTGCTTCCCGCACCCAGGAAGCAGCACCCACTCAGAAAAATTCTAAGGTTTAAATTTACATCACGCGGCGGGCACCGACGTAGCGGCTGGCCCAGTAGCCGTTGCCGAACATGCGCTCGACCATCGAGCGGCCGTAGTAGGAGTTGGCGTTGGCCATTTGGTCATTGCCCAGGTAGATGCCCACGTGGCTGACTCCACGGCCCAGCGTGTTGAAGAACACGAGGTCGCCGGCGCGCAGGTTGCGGCTGCTCACAGCGTAGCCGGTGTTCCACTGGCCGCCGGTGGTCCGAGGAATGCTGATGCCCATGTTGCGGAACACCAGCTGGGTGTAAGACGAGCAGTCGATGCTGCCACGGCCAGTGCCGCCCAGACGATAGGGAATGCCCAGGAAGCGGCTGGCAGCGGTGCGCACGGTGGCGCTGCCGGCGCCCGCAGGAGTCACGGTGGGGCCGACGCTGCGGGCCTGACCGTTCACCTGCAGACGCTGACCGATCTCAATGGTGGTTGAGCGTAGGCCGTTGGCCTGCATCAGCTGCTGGGCGCCCATACCGTGGGCCTGGGCGATCTTGTACAGGGTGTCGCCAGCCTTCACGGTGTAGGTGGCCGCCGAAGCGGTGGTGGCGAGCAGGGTGACTGTCGAGAGCAGCAGGGTGCGAAGTGCTTTCATCAAGTAACGAGTGTACGTGGCTTCCTTTTACTCGTCCTTAATAGTTCTGGGAAAGTGGCGTTTCTATGCACCTATACGGCGCTTATGCGTTTTAGCCTAGACTAATCTTTGAACTCAAATGCAAATTTCATCAGGATTCTCATGGAAGGGCTCATTTCTGACCGATTTCTGCGAGACCGTCTGCGACACCGTATTCGGCGCCGGGGCCGTCAGGCCGTTCATGGGGCCTTCAGATTTAAAGCCAACCTCCACAAATCAAGGCCGGGGCAGGGGGGCACACGCCGGCCCAGTGGTCCAGCACGTCCCGGCCAAATACGGAGCCGCATAGACCTTCACAAAACCGCTTGTATTTCACATACTTATGCATGCGCTCCCCCTTACTCGCACAGGTGCCGGCACCACGCTTTGTCCTGCCGGCCACACTCTGCATCGTGCTGGCGGCCTGCCTGTGGGGTCTGTTGGGCATCTTCGGAAAGTATGCGCAGGAGGCCGGCCTCTCTCCACTGGAAGTGGCCTTCTGGCGGGCTGCACTGGGAGGCGGACTGTTCGCGCTGCACGCTGCCGCCCGCCGCGACACCTTTCCACATGGCCGCGACCTGCTCTGGACCATGCTGTTCGGGGTTCTGGGTGTCAGCCTCTTTTACGGCGCCTACCAGCTGGCGGTGCAGGCGGCCGGCGCCGGTCTGGCGAGCGTGCTGCTGTACACCGCCCCCGCATTCGTGGCCCTGTGGGGGTGGCTGCTGCTGCGCGAGCCCACCGGCCTGCGCGAACTGGGCGCCGCAGCGCTGACGCTGGGCGGTATCGCACTGATCTCTATGGGCGGGGGGGAACATATTCAGGTCACGCCCGCCGCACTCACCTGGGGCCTGCTCAGTGGCTTTAGCTACAGCCTGTATTACCTGTACGGCAAGCTGTTTTTCAGCCGGTACTCGTCGGCGGCCCTGTACGCGGTCGCCATGCCGGTAGGGGCGCTGGGCCTGCTGCCGCTGACCGAATTTTCCAGCAAAAACTCGGCCGCCTGGCTGGCGCTGGGCGCCACGGCGCTGCTCTGCACCTACCTGGCCTACTTGCTCTACAGCGCGGGGCTCAGGCGCCTGAACGCCACCCAGGCCAGCGTGCTTGCCAGCCTGGAGCCGGTGGTGGCGGGGCTGCTGGCCCTGGCACTGTTCGGAG
The DNA here is from genome assembly GCA_030524065.1 of Deinococcus sp. Classification (GTDB taxonomy): domain Bacteria; phylum Deinococcota; class Deinococci; order Deinococcales; family Deinococcaceae; genus Deinococcus. The sequence continues at coordinate 9,588 of JAUNHF010000016.1, read as the reverse complement.
AGAAACCCGGCTTGCTGGCCCTGCTCGGCGCCGGACTGGTGCTGGCCGCCACGCTACTGCTTTCTGTAGCTGAGGGACCCACACCACCGCCGCTCAGCCGCGTACTGGGAGGGAAGTCGGCAACTGGCAAAATGGGCGAATAGGAGCGGCCCCGGCCGCCGGGTCACCCCGCCCTTCGGCTTGCCGCCGGGCACCGCTGCCCTAGCCGTCTGCGGAGGCGGCTTGCCCTGGCCGCACCCACACCAGCTGCTGCCCTTCCCGTAGGGCGCCGTACAGCAACAGTTCCAGCCGGTCTTGCCAGTCGCGCTGCACCTCTTCGGGTGTGCGGTGCTGGCCTTGCAGCAGGGCCAGCAGGCAGGAATCCACCAGCAGGTCGCTCAGCACGCGCAGGTCGGTGCCTTCGCGCAGGTCGCCGCGCCGCTGCATGGACAGCAGTACCGGCATCACCAGTTCACTCAGACTGGTCTGGGGAGGCCTGAGCTGAGGGGGCGAGGGCACCTTCTGGGAAGGCCCGCCCACGGGGGCCGGCCAGCCGGTTTCTTTGGCCGCCCCCTCCTGGTCTTCTTCGTCGGCCGGACCCGTCCCCCCACGGCCGGCCAGTGCCGCCGAGGCCACCGCGCCGACCAAGTGGTGATAGCGCACGCCCAGATCAGCCATGCGGGCGGTCATGCCCTGCCAGATCGCCTGGGGCGACTTGCCCTCGGCCAGCCGGCGCAGCGCGGCCTGCCGGGTCTCCTCTACCGTTTCCTCAAAGTGGGCCAGCAGCATGTGCAGCTTGCTGGGATAGTAACGGTACAAATTGGTGCGGCTGACATAGGCCGCCTGGGCAATATCGGCCGCACTGATCGCGTCCAGCCCCGAACGGGCAAACAGCTCAAAGGCCGCGCGCGCGATCCGGCGGCGGCGCTGCGTCTCCTGTTCCTGGCGGTCCACTTTGGTCATGGCAAACAAGTTCTCTCAGGCGGCGGGTTGCACGGAGAGTGCCCTATATCAGCCGCCGGCTCAGCACCAAGGTTCAGCATAGCTCAAGTGCTGCGGTCGCACGGTAAGCCTGCGGGCTGACGCGCAGCTGACACTCCGCTAGGGTGAGCTTACAGAGACACCCTGTTGCGCCCGCCCAGGCGGGCCAAGTCAGCCACCCCACAGCCGTCTCTGCGCCCTGCGGGCCGGTGGCTGCGCCCGGAACCGAACCCAGAAAGAGGTGAAGTCTAGTGAACATTGCTCAGCTGTCTGGCCGTGGTGTAGAGGTCACTGAACCCCTGCGTGAGTATGTGGACGGCAAACTTTCGCGCCTGGACCGCTTTAACGGCGACATTGTCAGTGCGCGGGTGACCCTGACGGTCCGCGACGTGAAAAATGCCGCGCGCCGCAACCGGGTCGAGGTCCAGATCAACGTGCCGCACGGGATCATCCGCGCTGAGGAAACGCACGCGGACATGTACGCCGCCATTGACAAGGCCAGTGATGTGCTGGAGCGCCAGCTGCGTAAGTTCAAGACCCGGAACCTCAAGCAGCGCCAAGAAGGCGCACCGCAGCCTCAACCCGGCCCCGCCGAGCAAGCGGCGCTGCTGGACACAGAAGGCACCGAAGACACCGAGTTCCAGCCCGAGATCGTGCGGCAAAAGCGCTTTGAGCTGCGGCCGATGACCGCGCAGGACGCCATCTTCCAGATGGAGGCGCTGGACCACGATTTTTATGTGTTCAGGAACATGGACACGGACGGCTGCGGCGTGGTGTACCGCCGCAAAGACGGTCACTACGGGCTGATCGAACCGAAATAGATCTAGAAGTCGGAAGGTCCAAGGGTCTAAAGGTTCAAATTCCTTAGACCCTTGGACTTTTAAACCTTCAGACGCGGCGTCAGCCCCATCACATCGCCGCCGGCACCTCAATGCCGATCAAGTCCAGCGTTTCTTCAAAGGCGCGGCGCACGCGGCCCACCAGCGCCAGGCGAGCTTCACGCAGGCCCTGGGGCGACTGGAGCACGTTGGTGGCGGGCTTGCCGGCCCGGTCCTTGGCGTTGTACCAGGCGTTGAACGAGGTTGCCAGGTCCAGGGCATACTGCGCCACCACATGCGGCGAGTGGATGCGGGTGGCCTGCTCCACCACTTCGGGCAGGCGGGCCACCATCTTCGCCAGGGTCAGGTCCATCTCGGGCAGGGCAGCCCAGTCGGCCCCGGTGCCGTCTACCGCGTAGCCTTCGGCCTCAGCTTTGCGCAGGATATTGCCGGCCCGCACCGCCGCGTACTGCACGTACGGCGCGGTGTCGCCGGTCAGCGCCAGCGCCGATTCCCAGCGGAAATCAATCTGGCGGGTCGGCTCGGCCTTGAGCATGGCAAAGCGAATCGCCCCAATCCCGATGCGGCGGGCAATCTCGGCGGCGTCCTCACGGGCGGCCAGCTCGGGGTTGATGTCTTGCAGCAGCCTCAGTGAGCGCTGCACTGCCTCGTCCATCGCCTCGTCCGCGGCCACCGCAATTCCTTTGCGTCCACTGATGGTCTGGCCTTCCAGCGTCACGAAAGCGTAGGACAGGTGGATGGAGCGCTCTTTTTTCTCGTCCTCGCCCGCCACGCCCAGCGCCGAGCGCACCACCGTTTGTGGGTGATTCTGGCGCGAGTCAATCACGTTGATGACCTCGGCGGCGTGCCCAAAGCGCCGCTCGGTGTCGGGTTCGCCGTCGGGGGCACTCGTCCAGATGGTGCGGCCTTCGGGGTCCGTAGCAAAGGGCTTGAACTTCATCCCCTCAAACAGCCCGAACTTCCAGAACTGGTAGCCGATGTCCTTGGCCGCGTACATGGCGGTGCCGTCGGTGCGGACCAGCACCACGTTGGGTTCTTCTAGGCCCGGCATGAACTCGGACACGTCCATCACAAACGCGCCCGCGTATTTGCCTTCGGTGGGGCGCGAGGTGTAGCGGCTTTCTTCCAGGATGTTCATGGCCTTGGACAAAAAGCCGCTGCCCACCACGTCGGATTCCCAGTTCAGCAGGTCGTAGCGGGCGCCCAGGCGGAAGCAGGTGTCCAGGTGGGCCTGCACAATCTTTTCGATCTCGGCGCGCAGCTCTCCCGCTTCCAGGCGGTGCATCACAGCGCGGATGCCATCTTCTTGCTCCGCCTTGGCCGGGTCAGCGTTCAGGCGCACGTAGCCTTTGCCCATCCAGTGGTCATACTTCTCCTGGCCGTCCCATTTCAGGCCGTACAGATCACGCGCAAACAGCGACTCGGCAGCCTGGCGGCCCGTGTCGTCAATGTAGTTCTGGACTTCTACCGTGTGCCCCGCCGCCCGCATGATGCGCGCCAGCGAGTCGCCCAGCACCACGTTGCGCAGGTGCCCCACATGCAACTCTTTGTTGGGGTTGACTGAGGTGTGCTCAATCACGACCTTGCCTTCTTGCTGCGGCATGGCGGTGGGGTTTTCCACCACGCCGCGCACAAAGTCGGCCACGTCTACAAAGAAGTTGAGAAAGGGGCCGGCCGCTTCTGCTCTGGCGATCCCGGCAGGCAACGCAATGCTGCGGGCCAGCTCCTGCGCCACTTCGGCGGGGTTGCGGCCCAGCACCTTGGCGATCTGAAAGGCGGCGGGCGTGCCGTAGTCGCCCTTTTTGCCGGGGGGCGTGTCCTGAATGGCTGGGTCCAGTTCGGCGCCCATGCCCTGGGCGGCCTGCTGAACGGCTTGCTTGAGCTGCGCCTTGAGTTCCATAACTCAGAATAGTAGCGCGGAGGCCGGGGCAGCAGCCTGCTAGAGCGCAATGCTGACTGTGACGGTCTGCCGGCCACCGCTCACCTCACAGGTCACCAGCGGGCCGTTAAACCCACGCTGAGAGATGACGCGGGGCGAGCCGGCGGAGGTGACGCCCGCATTCCAGCAGCCCCGCACCTGCGCCGCCGTAACCGTCCGGCCAGCGCCCGTCGAGGCTAGCTTGGCCGCGTTCACTGCACCGTAGGCCGAGGTGCCCCGGTCATAGCGCAGCCGCACAGTCTGGCCGTGACCGGGCTTGCCAGGGAGGTGCAGGCGTACCTCCTCCAGCCGCTGGCCCTGTGGCAGAACGTAGGTGGACACGTTCGTCGGGTTGCCGGGACCACTGCGGTCTATCCGACTTCCCAGCAGGCGGCAGCCCAACTCGCGGCACACGGGCGCTGAAGCGATAGAGGTCACCGTGCCTACCACGGCAGAAGCCGCCTGCGCCATAGACACAACGGACGCACTCAGGGCAGCCAACAACGTCAGAAAAGACACTTTGTTCATGTCACGCAGAGTAAAATGCCGGGCTGATGCCGGGCTTAGGGCGCCTTATGGATTGGCCGCCCCCTGAGCCAGCCCTACCAGACGGTGACGCGCACCGGCTCGGCGGCCAGCTTCACTTTGCCGTCAGCGGCGTTGCCACTGAACCAGCTTTCGATCATGTAGTCGCCAGCCGGCAGGTTCAGGGTGCGTTCCAACCGCACCGAACTGCCCGCAGCCACGGTTTTTACAAACAGGTCCTGGGCGCACAGTGTGGCACTGCCGCTGCCGGCCGCCGGGTACACCACTTCACGGCTGCCCACCTCCAGCACGCGCACCAGCGGAGCGGTGGCGCAGTCCTGGCGGTTGTCGCGTGGGGCGCTCAGTTCCTGCTCGCGGCCGGTCGCATTGGCTACGGTCATGGTCAGCCGCACGGGGCTGCTGGTGTACCGGGGAGCGGTCGCCCGCGCCGTTAGGCCAGCGGGGGCCTGGGCTGCCTCAGCGGCAGGAATGGTGGCTGAGGAGCCACCTGCCGACATCTGAGCAAAGGAGACGCTGCCCAGGGCAGCCAGCAGGGTCACGGAAAGCAGTTTGTTCATGCTGCCAGAGTAGTGTGCCGAGTTGACCGTGAGCTGAAGCATCCTGAACTGGCGTTCACCAATGGTGGCAGGGGCCGCTACAGCTCCAGCACCAGCCGGGGCCGGAAGGCCAGGGCGTCAGCGGCCACCAAGCAGGCAGGGACACCGCCCACCTGCCCTACCGTGCGTTCCTGCGGGACGCCGTGCAAGTGCCCGAACACGATCTGGTCGGCGCCAGACTCGGCCAGCAGTGGGGTCAGCGCGTTGGGCTGAAACGGTGGGCTGGCCGGGGGGTAGTGCAGCATCACGATCAACCGGTCCCCAGGCTGGCGCAGCCGCTGGGCGGCCGTCAGGCTCAGGCGCAGGCGCTCGGCCTCACGGCTCAGGATCTTGTCGTCCTGGGCGTCCAGAGGCAAGTGGCCGGGCGTATCCCACCCGCGTGTACCGCACACCACCACCCCGGCCCCCGGCGGCCCGAAGCGCAGGGCGTCGTTCTGAATAGCGTGCATCCGCTGCGGCAGCCGGGCACGCAGCTTGGATACGCTGGACCACCAGTAGTCGTGGTTGCCGCGCAGAATCACCTTTTCACCCGGCAGCGCCGCCACCTGCCGCAGGTCCACCAGCGCGTCGTCCAGGGTCATCGCCCAGGACAGGTCACCGGGCAGCAGCACCACATCACCTTCCGCGACCACAGCCGGCCACTGCGTGAAGATGGCCTGCGGATGCTCCGCCCAGCCGGGGCCAAAAATCGTCATCGGCTTGGGAGTCACCGCAGACAGGTGAAGATCGGCCAGGGCAAACACGCGCACGCGGTCCAGCATATACGCTCTGCGGAAAGTTCAGAACGCTTTAGCCTCCGCGCATCTGCCGGCGCTCCATCTGGCCTAGCCTGAACCCATGACCGGACATACCAGTGATGAAGTGATTCGCCCCGACGACGTAGAGCCCCGTGATCCTGCTGGCAGTCAGGTCGGCTATCCGCAGCGCGGCAGCGGCGTGGTGCAGGACGGCCCTGGCACCCAGGACCGGGGTGTGGACAGCACCGGCATGATGGACGAGAACGGCGACCTCAAAGAGCGCGTCGAGTCCATGATTGACTGACCGGCACCGTGGGGTATCCGCAAAAAGCGGAGGCAGAAGCACCGGAAACCCGGCCCTGCCTCCGCTTTTTGCAGTGAGCCGGTATCAATTGGCTGGCCGCAGCCGCCGCCCTTCTTCGGCAAGTAAGTAGCGCTCCAAGCGGGCCGCCACATGGCCGACGTGGTCACCCAGCCGCTCCAGGTTGCGGGCCATGCGGTTGGCCGCCAGAGCAATCTCGTGGTCCTCGGGGCGCTCACGCAGGCGGGTCAGGCTGGCGCGCATCATCTGTTCGTAGAGGGCGTCCACATCCTCGAAATCCATGCGCTGCACGCGCTGGGCGGCCCCCAGGTCACGCTCGGTGATGGCGTAGGCGAGCAGCTCGAGCATTTCGCTCAGGTACGAGGTGATGGGCAGCACGTCCTGCAATGTGGCGCTGCGGGTGCGCGGAGCCAGCCGCTCCAGGTCGGCAGCCACCCCAAACGCGTAATCTCCGACGCGTTCCAGGTGGGTCAGGCTGCGGAAGACCATCAGGTAAAACTCGGGCGTACCGCCGCCTTTGCCGCCGGCAAACGCCTGAAGGCACTGCTCTTCCATATCGCGTTCCAGGCGGTCGGTTTCAGCTTCCAGCAGGTTGGCCGTGGCCGAAAGTCCAGCGAACTCGGCGCGCTCGGACGCTGCCCGGACCGCCTCCAACTGTTCCAATGCGATGGAAATCATGCGGAGCAGACCGGCAATCAGCAGCGTGGTGTGGGCAGCGGGCAACATCTGTTCAGAATATGGGCAGCGGGCGTCAACCAGGGGTCAGGCTTCCCGCAAAGAAAGAGAAACTGAACAAATGGTTTATGTTTTGACCCGGTTCATGAACATGCTGGAACCGGGGTCAGGACCGCCAGAAGTGAACTTTTGCGTGCGGGAAAGTCTGGGAGTCACCTGTTCTGTCTAGCGGTCACGCCAGCCACAGAAATCCCCGGCAAACACGCTTCCCAGGGCTTTCAGGCACGGCGCAGGCCAGGGGCAGATACGGCTCCAGTCAGCTACGCTCCTGCCCGGAAGCCCACGCGGCGCCCCTGCCCCTGGCACGGCGAAAACCGGTTTACGCAGGGGTTCTCGCCGGGCCAGTGTTAGAAGTGGATTAGAGGTGACCCGCCATGCTGGGCACCTGCGCGGGGGCATCACTTGCCTGATCTGCCCCAGTGGTGGCTGCGCCTGCGCCATCAGGGCGTCCCTGTCCCAACAGG
>JAUNHF010000016.1:0-2461 GCA_030524065.1 Deinococcus sp. | reverse complement strand
GAAGCGGTCCTGCCAGTGGGCCAGCTTGACCACGTCATCACCGCTGGTCAGCAGGGGCCGCTCCAGCTCGCCGCCCTTTTGAATCTGCGGAAAGCCGGCGTCGGCCATCAGACCGTTGCACAGGCACTTGCGGCCCACGGTGGCTTCCAGGGTGCCGCCCTTGCGGACATAGGTCTCAATCGGCTCCGAGGCGCAGCGCAGGCCCACCTTACCCTGACCGTCTTTGCCTGCGCCTTCTTCCCAGTAGGCTTCACGCAGGTAGCCGATGTCGCAGATGCGGGTGCGCTCGGCGTACAACTGCGGATTCGCCAGAGTATGGCTCAGCTGCACCACCTTGAAGGGAAAGCCGGTGGGCGACGCCAGGGGATCGGTCCGCAGGCCAGCGCCGTCTTTGATCTGCCGCAGGGCTTCGCGGCGCAGGCCATCGTCCATGCCCGAATCGGTGCAGTAAGCGAACAGGGTGCCCACCTGAATCCCGGCGGCGCCTTCGCTCAGCGCTTGCTGCAACCCTTCGGGGCTGCCGCTGCCGCCCGCCAGCCAGAACGGCAGACCCAGGTCGCGCATCTGCTGCAAGTCCGCCAGGTCGCGCTCGCCGTAAATAGGCTGGCCCAGGTCGTCCAGCTGCATCTTGCCGCGTGGCGGAGCGTTGTGGCCGCCAGCGGTGGGCGCTTCAATCACAAAACCTTCTACGCTGCCGCTCGCCTTGCGGGACAGCGTCTGCGCCAGCACGTGTGACGTGATGATGGGCAGGAAATTTGGGCGCTTGAGTTCGCTCAGGCCCAGGCTGCCCAGGTCCAGGCCGTAGTCGGCGGGGTTCAGGGTCAGGCGGGTGGCGTGATCGGTGGGTTCGCCCTTCACGTCCAGGCGGATGCTGCCCGCTTGCCCCTGCGCGAAGTTGTCCAGCACGGCGGGGATATCGCGGGGAATCCCGGCGCCCATAATCACGAAATCCACGCCGGCCAGCATGGCGCCCAGCAGCGGCGGAATGGTGTGCATCTGGAGTTTGGTCAGCAGGTTCATGCCCACCTGACCGCTGTGACCTTCTTTAGCCAGCCAAGTTTCTACGAAGCCGCCCACGATTGCCAGTTCCCAGGCGGGATTCAGGCGGCCCACACTGGGCAGCGGCACACGCTTGTATGGCTGGCCTTCAGCGCGGCCACCTTCGAGAAAGTAGGTGTCCAGCGCCCGCTGGGCCAGTTCGGGATTAGGAAAGTGGGCCAGGGCGCGGCGGGTGCTGCCGTCCAGGTCACCGTCTTGCAGGCGGCGGGTCAGCAGGCTGTCAATGCCAGTGCCCGACACGATACCGAGCTGTCCAGCAGTGGCAACAGCGCGGGCCAGTCGCCAATCGGAAATGGCGACGCCCATGCCGCCCTGAATAATCTGGGGCAGTGGGTGGGGCAATACAGGCTTGGACATAAGGACTCCTTGAGCAGAGAAAAACAACATTGAAAAACGTAAGGCGGGCAGGGAAACAGCGAAATGAGGACACGTGCAGCTTAAAGCGCAGTCTAGAGGGCAAATAGTGAAAAGACCCCGTCTGGGAACGGGGTCAAGGAAAGCATCAGACGGGGGTGGACAGATCGGCAGCTTCGCTCAGCCGAAACGGCCCGAGACGTAGTCTTCGGTGCGCTTGTCCTGCGGATTCTGGAAAATCTGTTCGGTGGGGCCGTGCTCGATCATGTCGCCGTTCAGGAAGACCGAGCAGGTGTCGCTGATCCGGGCGGCCTGCTGCATGTTGTGGGTCACGATCAGGATGGTGGTGACCTTTTTCAGCTCGCTCATCAGCTCTTCGATTTTGGCAGTGCTGGCCGGGTCAAGGGCCGAGGTCGGCTCGTCCATCAGCAGCACGTCGGGCTCAACGGCCAGGGCGCGGGCGATGCACAGGCGCTGCTGCTGACCACCCGACAGGCCCATGCCGGGCATGTCCAGACGGTCTTTGACCTCGTCCCACAGCGCCGCGCCGCGCAGAGAGCGCTCGGCCACCGCCATCAGCTGATTCTTGTCGCGCACGCCCGCGAGCTTGAGGCCCGCCACCGTGTTGTCAAAGACGCTCATGGTGGGAAAGGGGTTGGGCTTTTGGAACACCATGCCGATGCGCCGGCGCATGGCGACCGGGTCCACGCCGGGGCCGTAGATGTCCTGACCGTCCACCTGAATGATGCCTTCGACGCGGGCGCCGGGGGTCAGGTCGTGCATGCGGTTCAGCGAGCGCAGGAAGGTGGTCTTGCCGCAGCCCGAGGGACCGATCAGTGCGTTGACGGTGCCGACTTCGGCGTTCAGGCTGACTTTCTTGATGGCGTGGAAATCACCGTAAAAAATATCTACGTCTTTGGCTACCAGGATAGGGGTCATGGGCACAGCTCCTTGTGGGGGAATGAGGATGAGAGCTTATTTGGCGCGGTACTTGCGGGGGCTGCTGAAGTAGCGGGCCAGTAAGCTGGTAATCAGAATCAGCAGAATC
>JAUNHF010000352.1 GCA_030524065.1 Deinococcus sp. | reverse complement strand
CAGGCTGAAAGCCGCAGCGGACACGGCAGAGCGCCCAAAGTCACCCCTGAGCGAGAACGGAAGAACGCCCCCGCAGAAATGTGCACTGGGGGCCAGTAGACCCGTCCGGTTCGCGCCCGATACCGCGCATGACAAGCGCCCCGCACGCGGGGAACAGCGGTGGTACCGCGGGACACTGGCCTTCACCGTCTCGTCCGCATCTGAACAGTGCTGCGCCCTGAGCGGGCCAGGCGTTCGGTGGGGCTGGAGAGGAGCAACGGCAAGGATGGTGACTTTTTTTGACAGCCTTGAGGCAGCCCGCGCCCACGCGCAGACCTATCGGCTCCGCGAAAAGGTGCTGTGCTTCGTGGTGCAGGGCGGCAAACTGCTGGTCTTTGACCATGTGCCCGATGATGGTGCCGGTGTACAGGTCGTGGCGGGCGGCGTGAAGGCGGGTGAACCACCTGAGGCGGCGGCGGTGCGCGAGCTGTGGGAGGAATCGGGACTGAGCCTGAGCGGGCCGCAGTACATCTGCTCGTACCTGTGGGAAGCGCCGCTCCCGTACCGTTTCACGCGGCAGGCTTGCCATGCTTATGCGTTTGCCGCGCCCGAAGGCGTATGTGACACCTGGCAGCACCGCGCCGACGGGCATCTGTTTTCCTTCCGCTGGGCCGACCTCACTGCCCCTGGGCTGGACTGGGAGATGGACGCGGCGCTGCCGTTGCTGACACGCCAAAGGAGCCAGGGTGAATGAGATAACCCTACGTCCCTATACCGACGCTGACTTGGAAGCCTGCTTGGAAGTCATGCGTTCAAACGTGCCCGAATACTTTGCTCATGAGGAAATGGCCGACTTCCAAGGCTTTTTGCAGGGCACTCCGCAGCCCTATTTTGTGCTCTTGCAAGGCGGCGAGGTGTGCGGTTGTGGCGGTGTTGCTCTGTTTCCAAGCGAGGCGGCAGGGACAGAGCCCGAGCCCACCACGGCGGGCTTAACCTGGGGCATGGTCAGGCGCGACTTGCACGGCTGGGGCCTTGGCTACCAGTTGTTTACCAGGCGTTTGGCATGGCTCCGGCAGCAGCGTCCAGAGGTCAGCCAAGTGCGCCTTGCCACCAGCCAGCACACCGCCCCTACTTCGTCAGGCAAGGCTTGAGCATCGTTTCTCGCGTTCCAGACGGCTTTGCCCCAGGCATAGACAAAGTTGAGATGACCCTTCACATGGAGAAAAAGAAATGACCCAAGAACCCAACACCCTCCCCACCCAATTCGACCCCAGCCAAATCGAGCCCAAGTGGGCCACGCTCTGGCGCGAGCAGCCGTTCCGCGCCGACGCGCACAGCGACAAGCCGCCCTTTACGATTGTTATTCCGCCGCCCAACGTGACCGGCAATTTGCACCTCGGCCACGCGCTGGACAACACCCTGATTGACACCCTGATTCGCTACAAGCGCATGGCCGGCTTTGAGGCGCTGTACCTGCCGGGCATGGACCACGCCGGCATCTCTACGCAGGTGATGGTGGAGCGGCAGCTCAAGGAGGAGGGCACCGACCGCCATGCGCTGGGCCGCGAGCGGTTCCTGGAAAAAGTCTGGGAGTGGAAAGAAGAGTACGGCGGCGCGATTCTCAACCAGCTGACCCGCCTGGGCGTGAGCGCCGACTGGAGCCGCGAGCGCTTCACGATGGACGGGGGCCTCAGCCGCGCCGTGCGCCGGCAGTTCGTGGACCTGTACCACAGCGGCCTGGCCTACCGGGGCGAGCGCATGGTGAACTGGGACCCGGTCAGCCAGACCACCCTCAGCGAACTGGAAATTGACCGCGAGGAGCGCCAGGGCAAGATGTATACGCTGTCCTACAAACTTGAGGACGCGGGCGCAGCCGCCAGCAACGGCGAAGTGGGCGAAATCCGCATTGCCACCGTACGGCCCGAAACCATCTTTGCGGACCAGGCGATTGCCGTGCATCCTGAAGACGGGCGCTTCCGCCATCTGGTGGGTCAGAAGGCGCGGAT
>JAUNHF010000351.1 GCA_030524065.1 Deinococcus sp. | reverse complement strand
CGGCGGCCTGCGGGTCCAGCGGCCCCGAGCGCACCAGCCCGAAGCGTCCGGCGCGGAAGCGTCCCTGATCCATCACCAGGCTGAGGGCGCCGGGCTGCCCCACCTCAAGGGCAGGGAACTGCGGGGTTTCCGGCAGCAGGTCCAGTGCCTCGGTGGGGGGCAGAGGTGGCATCTGCGCTGACTGCGGCACAAAACGCACCCGGTCGCCGGGCTGCACGAGAAAGGGGGGCTCGCGGCGAGGGTCGTAGGCGGCCTGCAAGGTGCGGCCCAGCAGGTTCCAGCCGCCCGGCGCCGCCACCGGGTAAATACCGGTCTGGGCGCCAGCCACTGCCAGGGAGTGCGGCGGCACCTGGGCACGCGGCGCAGCCCGGCGCGGCAGTTGCAACTCTGGCGGCGTGGTTTCCATAAAAGGAAATCCGGCCACGAAGCCCAGTGCCCGGACCCGGTAGGTCACCGCACTGTGCCGCTGGGCGACCTCGGCGGGGCTCAGACCGCTGAACTCGGCGGCGGCGGCCAGGTCTTCGCCGTCATAACAGACCGGTATGTTTACCACGCGCCCAGCCGTGTCCTCAGCGCCGGGCGCCCAGGCCCCCAGCCACCCGGTCAGGGTGTCCAGCGGCAAGTCCTGCTCATCAAACTCCACGTACAGCGACTCGTAGGCGGGCACGGCGTCCAGCAAGCCGGGCAGCCCACTGCCTAGCAGCGCGGCGGCGAGTGCAGGCAGCTGCTGCGGGTCAGTGGCTCGCCAGTAGTGTGCCTGCATCCGTCTTTCCTCCCATGGCTCTCAGCGCCACGCCCTCCTGCGCCAGCCGGGCGCGAACAGACCGGGCAATCTGCACCGCCTGCGGATTGTCGCCGTGAATGCACAGCGTATCGACCCGCAACTCCAGCAGCTGCCCTTCCAGGCTGGTAACCTGCCCACGCGCCATCTCGGCGGCGCGCCGGGCGGCCTCCTGCGGGTCGTGAATGGAGCCGCCCGGCCGCGAGCGGGGGGCCAGCTGCCCGGTGGCAATATAGGCCCGCTCAGGAAAAGCCTCGCGCCATACGGTCAGCTCCTGTCCCTGCGCCTGGCGCGTCAGCTCCTCGCCGGCCGGCCCGGCCAGCGTGACCAGCCCGGCTCCGGGCACCAGTTCGCGCACCGCCCGGCAAAAGGCGGCGCCCGCCTGCGGGTCTTCGTGGACGCGCATGTACAGTGCGCCGTGGGCCTTGACGTGCTGCAAAGGAGCGCCGGCCAGCTGCAAAAAGGCCTGGAGCGCCCCTATCTGATAAACCGCGCTGGCGTAGATTTCGTCTGCGCTGAGGCTCATGGCCCGCCGACCAAAGCCCTGTAGGTCCGGGTAGCCGGGGTGGGCCCCTATGCCCAGGCCGTGCTGGACCGCCAGCGCCACCGCCCCCTGCAGGGCCTGGGGGTCGCCTGCGTGAAACCCCAGCGCCAGGTTCACGCTGGTCAGCTCAGGAAACAGCTCCTGGTCGTTGCCGGCGGTCCAGTTGCCGAAAGACTCGCCGGCGTCGGCGTTCAGATCGGTCTGCGTCACTTTGCCCTCCTGTAAGACGCCTGATGTCTCAGCCATCCAGCTGCTGGGCCAGATGGCTCCTCAGTCATCTGGCTTCCGGCTTGGCAGCTTCTCAGTCATGTGGTTTGCCAGCTGTCAGGCCTTTCGGTCATCTGGCCTATTGGTGATTGAGAAGGGGATGATAGCAGGCGGGCCAGGCTCAGGCGCAAGCGCCGTCCAGCGGCCACGCCCGCAGGACCCGCAGCGTGGCTACGCCGTAAGCCTGCGTGTGCACCTCGCCCTGCACCTGAAACATGCCTTCTTGCCGGTCACCGCTCCATCTACTGGCCCTGTTCCGGTGCAGCTCTGGGCTGTCTGGGCAGCACCATTCCAGCCGGTAGACCCGCTGTGAGGTGTCCTGGCCCAGCAGCGTCCGCCCGTAGTGCATTGCGCGCACCACTCCCTGAAAAGGACCGTTGGTGGCCCGCAGCAG
>JAUNHF010000350.1 GCA_030524065.1 Deinococcus sp. | reverse complement strand
TGGCCGCCCAAACCCCTTGCCGTGCAGGCCCCCCGCAAGCAGGCCCGTTACAGCGCTTCCAGCAACACCTGCTCGGCGCTGAAGCCGGGGCCCATCGCGCTCAGCAGGCCGCGTCCCCGCACCCCGGAAGCCAGCAACCGCTCCAGCACAAACAGCACGGTCACACTGCTCATGTTGCCGTGACCGCGCAGCACCTCCCAGCTGGCCCACAGGTCGCCGGGGGTCAGGTCCAGCACTTCGGCGTAGGCGTCCAGCACTTTGGCTCCGCCCGGATGCACCGCCCAGAAGTTCAGGTCGTCCCGTGACCAGCCGGCTTCGGCCAGCGTGTCGGCCACGTTGCCGGCCATCAGCTGACGCACCAGCGCGGGAATGCTGCGGCTAAAGCGCACCTTGAGGCCCCCGTCCACCACGTCCCAGCCCATGATGTCCTCGCTGTCTGGAATCAGGGTAGAGCGGGCGCCGTGCAGGGCCAGCCGGGGGGGCGCCGCGGCCAGATCAGGGGCCGTGATGACAGCGGCGGCGGCCCCATCCGCGAACAGGGCCAGCCCCACCCAGTTGGACGGCGTTTCGTCCTGCGGGAGAAAGGTCAGGCTGCACAGCTCCACCGCCACGTACAGCACGGCGCGGTGGCCGGCGCGCACCAGGTCGGCGGCGCGGGCCAGACCTGCCGCGCCGCCTGCGCAGCCCAGCCCCCATACCGGCAGCCGGGCCGCCTGCGGGCGGATACCCAGCTCGCCGATCAGCCAGGCGTCCAGGCTGGGCGTGCTGACGCCAGTGGTGTTCACCACGACCACGGCGTCAATGTCTGCTGGGGTCAGGCCCGCTTCCTGCACCGCCTGCGCCGCCAGCCGGGCGGTCAGGACGCGGGCTTCCTGCACGAAGGCGGCGTTTTTCTCGGCAAAGGAGTGCGGCTGAGCAAACCAGTCCAGCGGCCGGGCCAGCGCGCGCTCCTCGATCCGGGCGTGAGCAAACACCCCCTGAAGACTGGGACGGGCCGCCAGCCGGGGGAAAAACTGTCCGGCCGCCTCCTGCACCTGGGCCTGGGTGACCCGGTAAGGAGGCGTGCCGGTGACCAGCGAGCGCAGCAGCGGAATCAGGGACATGGGGCCTATTGTGCGCTCATGCGGGGCCCGCCGGCCGTAACCCATGTCCCAGGGCCAGGGCAGCCAAGCGGGCTGCTTTTACAGCCCTGCGCTGTTTGTCGGCACGTCGCTGCGCTACTTCTCAGCGAAAAAGCCCAGGCGGTACTGGCAGCCGCCTTCTTCGTTCAGGCAATCGTACATGCTGACCAGGGCGTACACCGTCTGCCCAGCTTTGAGCTCATCGCCGTACACCACCGGATAATCGTCGTCGTAATCGTCGCGGTACAGCAGGCTGCCGTCGGCACCGAACAGCGACAGGTCAATGTCGTAGCAGTCGTCGTCACAGGCCGTAAGTGCCAGGTAATTGCCAGCGGCGGGCACCTTCAGTGGAATCAGCCGCTGGCCGTCGGTCAGCAGGCGGCCAGTGACGGGCGCGCCCACGGCGCGGTAGTCGTCGGCCACCACTTCTTCGACCAGGTCGGCGTACATCGGCACCGGGTCGGCGGCAGCGAAGGCCTGCGGCAGGGGCAACAACACGCTCAGGGCCAGGGCGGCGTGGGTCAGGGTCTGTTTCATAGCTTCCTCCTGAGATGGAGTTCCCGCCAGCCGGCCGCGCCGCCAAGGCCGCCGCCACTGCTCTACGTTCATCCGGGAACCTGAAGCCAATGTAGGCCTTCTCTCATTGTTTTGCTAGAGCGCATGACCGGGCTTACAGGGGGTCTTCTTCCTCACTCAGTTCCTGCTGCCACTCGCTGCGCCCGGCCTGATCAAGCCGGGCAAACTGCTCGTCGCTCAGCACCAGTGCGGCGGCGGCCACGTTCTCCCGCAGGTGCACAGGGCGGGAAGTGCCCGGAATCGGCAGCATCACCGGGCTGCGGCGCAGCAGCCAAGCCAGGGCCGTCTGCGCCGGG
>JAUNHF010000349.1 GCA_030524065.1 Deinococcus sp. | reverse complement strand
GGCGCAGCTGGTACCGGTGTTGTAAGTAAATTCTACGTAGTTCGCCTGGGTGGTGCGGGGCACAACGTCAACGTTGGTCTGGCTGCCCACGTAGCTGGCGGCGGCCTTGACCCGGTCGCGGATGGCCTGGGGAACATTGCTGGCGAACACGTAAGGGATGGTGTTGTTCGGCCAGCGCAGGCGGGTATCCACCACGTAGGTGCCCTGGCTCTGCACGGCGCTGACATTCTCGCTGACGATGATGTCGTCTTCGATCAGCAGCATGCCGTCACGGACGATGCCGGTCACGGTCTGCTGGGTGCCGTCGTCCATGATGAGGGTCGCGGGGCGGGTGGCGGCCGCGCCGGCAGTTGGGGCCTGGGCAGCCGCACCTGAAGCGGTGGGGGCAGTGGGGGCGGTGGAGCAGGAAGCCAGGACGCCGCTCAGCAGCGCCAAGAGAACCATTGACTTTTTCATGAAGCTCACTATAAGCACAACTGACGCCCAGTCAAATCTTGTTTCTGTGACCGGGATGTGGTAGTTCTTAACGCAGTCTCTGGTGTGTCCGGCGCGGATATGGCTCGGCTACAGCTGCATAGAACGCGCCCCCTGAAGGAGCGGCCTCTGCCGGATGCCTTCCCCGCAGAGGCCCTGACGCACCTGGCACTGGGTGCGCCCTTAACCGGCGGGCACTCAGACAGGGGGGCTCCATCACCTGCACGCTGTACCCGAAAGCCTGGGCCACCAGTTCCGGCTTGAGCACCTGCGCCGGGGTGCCGTACGCGGCGGTGCGCCGGGTGCTGGAAGACGCCACGGTGGCCAACTTGGTGCTGGAAGCGCAGCGAAAAAATGGATTCCGCTGGACGCCGACTGGCGGCCCGCCCCCGACATGCTCCAGACTGGCGGGGTGAAGATTCCCGCTTCGACCTACCGGCTGCAACTTACCCCGGACGCCCACCTCAGCCACGCGGCCCAGACGCTGGACTACCTGCACGCGCTGGGGGTGGACTGGGTGTACCTCTCCCCCATTTTGCAGGCGGGAGAAGGCTCGCAGCACGGCTACGACGTTGCCAACCCCAGCGTGATTGACCCGGCACGTGGGGGCGAAGAGGGCCTACAGGAGCTGGCCCACAAGGCCCACGCACACGGCATGGGCGTGCTGGTGGACATCGTGCCCAACCACCAAGGCGTGGCCGAGCCGGCGCTGAACCCCTGGTGGTGGTTGGTGCTGCGTGAGGGCCAGGCGTCGCCCTACGCCCACGCCTTTGATATTGACTGGGCGGCGGGCGGCGGCAAGGTGCTGCTGCCGGTGCTGGGCAGCGAGGACGACCTGGACAAGTTGCACCTGGCAGGCGGCGAGCTGCGCTACTACGACCAGCGCTTTCCGCTGGCAGAAGGCAGCTGGCAGGAGGGCGATGACCCCCGCGCCGTGCATGAGCGGCAGCACTACCGTCTGATGGACTGGCGGCGCGGCGACCGCGAGCTGAACTACCGGCGCTTTTTTACCATTGCCACGCTGGCGGGCGTGCGGGTAGAAGACCGCGCCGTGCTGGAAGAGTCGCACGCCGAAATTCTGCGCTGGGTGCGGGAAGGGCTGGTAGACGGCCTGCGGATCGACCACCCCGACGGCCTGCGTGACCCCGCCGGCTATCTGGCCGACTTGCAGTGGCTGAGCGGCGTGTACACCGTGGTGGAAAAAATCCTGGAGCCCGGCGAAAGTCTGCCCCGCGACTGGGCCACCCAGGGCACCACCGGCTACGACGCCCTGGGCGAGATTGACCGCCTGCTCACCGACCCGGCGGGCGAAGCGCCGCTGACCGCCCTGGACACCGAGCTGCGCGGCGGCGAGGCCCCCGACTGGCATGACCTGATTCACGGCACCAAACGTGCTGTGACCGACACGACCCTGCACGCCGAAGTGCAGCGGCTGGCGCGCAACGCGGCGGCGGAGGGCCTGAAGCTGGAACACAGCTTCTTGGTGGACGCCCTGAGCGAAGTGCTGGCCTGCTTTGGCGTGTACCGCACGTATCTGCCGCAGG
>JAUNHF010000348.1 GCA_030524065.1 Deinococcus sp. | reverse complement strand
TGAGGACCGGGCGCGCCGCTCCACGGCTGGAACACCGCAGCCTGAGCATCTACGAACACATCTGGCTGATCATCGGCCTGCTGATTCAGCTTTGCCGAAGCCGCCACTTGGCTGCTGGGCCTTTTCCTGACCGTGCAAATCGGCTGGCTGGCATACAGCGCGGGCCACCGCATTGCCGCTCAGCCCTTTGCGGGCGGGCGCGGCACAGAGGCTGGGGCCATCATGACGGCCATTGGCCGACACGGCCCCCGAGCCCGCCAACGGCCCACAGCTGTTCGCCGGCAACTGCGCCGGCTGCCACGGTGCCCAGCGGCGTAGGCCCCGGCCTGAGCCCCGCTGGGTGGTCGCTGGCCGAATTGACCGAGGGCACGCTGCACGGCAAAACCCCGGATGGCCGCACGCTGGCCCCGATCATGCCACACTTTGCCGACACCGGGTTTGACGGCGAAGCGACCACCGACCAACAGCTGGAAGCCATTCACTCCTAGCTGGGCACGCTTCAGTAGCCGCCCCACTTCGGCCCCGCCTGCCACATGAAGCGCAGGCGGGGCCGCCCTCTTTGCTCAACCAGTCCGCGCAGCCAAGTGTTCCAGCCGCCACTGCCCGCGCACGCATAAAGCTTCTTTATCCAACCGACATAATTCGTGCACAACTTCACCTTCAGCATGGGCGGTACGGCCCGCCCTGGCATGGCCCGGTTTCCGCCTCCACTCCCGCCCTTTACCCCCACTGACGGCCCGGCCGACGCCGCGCTGAAGGAGCCCCACGTTGATAGAAACCCTCTTTGGTTGGATGAGTCACCCCGAGGCCTGGCTGGCGTTCGGCACTCTGCTGTTGCTAGAGCTGATTCTCGGCATTGACAACATCGTCTTTATTTCTATTCTGAGCAGCAAACTTCCACCTGAGCAGCGCGACCGCGCCCGCACCATCGGCCTGCTGGGCGCGGGCCTGACGCGCTTGCTGCTGCTGGCGTCCATCGCCTGGGTGATGACACTGACCAATACCCTGTTTACGGCTTTCGGGCACGACTTTGCCGGCAAGGACCTGATTCTGATCGGCGGTGGCCTCTTCCTGATCTACAAGGCCACCAAGGAGATGCACGAGCAGCTGGAAGGCCCGCACGAGGAGGCCGCCGCCGGCGGCAGTGCCAAACCCGTGCGCGCCATCGGCTTTACCTCCATCATCATCCAGATCATGATTCTGGACATCGTGTTTAGCCTGGACAGCGTCATTACGGCGGTCGGCATGGCCGAGGACATCGGCGTGATGGTGTCGGCGGTGGTCGTCACCGTGGCGCTGATGCTGGTGGCCGCCAAGCCGATTGGCGACTTTGTGCAGGCCCACCCCACGGTCAAGGTGCTGGCACTGAGCTTTCTGCTCCTGATCGGCGTGAACCTGATTGCCGACGGCCTGGGCTTCCACATTCCCAAGGGCTACACCTACTTTGCGATGGCCTTTTCGATTGCGGTGGAACTGTTCAACATGCGCCTGCGCAGAGGCCAGCCGGTGAAACTGCACGGCTCGGGCCGCGAGCCGCAGGTCTAAGCAGCCTCTTTGGCCCCGCTGAGCAAAAAAACCCAACGCAAAAGAGCCCCCACTGCAACCAGCGGGGGCTCTTTTGCGTTGGGTGAGCCAGGCGTCAGCCTTCCCAGTCCAGGCTCAGCGTGTTGTGGCCGCGCACTTCGCGGTCCTCGGCGGCTTTGCCCAGGATAAAGAAGGTGGGCGCCCAGTGGCCCAGGAACAGGGCGTCGCGCTCGTCGCCGCTGTCTTTATTGGTGAGGTAACGGTAGGCACTGGCGGCGATAGAGGCGTAGCCCAGGGCGTACATCAGGACAGAAGCTTTTAGTTTCATGGAATCTCCTAGAGCCGGGATCAGGGAATTTCGGGGCAGGTTGTGTGGCTCTGCTTCCGAGTATGCGCCCCTGCGCCCAGGGCCACATTGAGCAGACGCTTAGGCTTTGCGCGGCTGCCTTCCCCCCTGACCGTGCGCCCCAGGCCCAGGACCTAGTGCGTGACCTGCTC
>JAUNHF010000347.1 GCA_030524065.1 Deinococcus sp. | reverse complement strand
AGGCTCAGGCCAAGCAGCAAAGCTGGGCGCAGCCGGGCCAGCTGGAAGTGGGCCAAGCGGGACGGGGCCAGGTCCAGCGGCAAGTGGGCCGGATACGAATGGACAGGGGCAGATTGGTGTGTCACGACGCGGCCAGCTTAACCCAGGGCCAGCCGCCGGTGATGGGGAGTGGCTGACGCTGTCCTCATCCGGGTGCGGGGCGGCGGTGGGTGCAGGGCAAAAGGCGCAACCCAGCAGGGCTGAGCTTTGGTGCGGGCCGCTCCTTAGAATGCTGCCATGACCCTTAGCGATATGCAGCGGCGCATCATTCAGGAACTGGACGCGCAGCCCACCATTGACCCCGCCGCCGAGGTAGAACGCCGGGTGGCTTTCCTGGCCGACTACCTGCGGCACTCGGGCGCAAAAGGCCTGGTGCTGGGCATCAGCGGCGGACAGGACAGCACGCTGGCCGGCCGCCTGTGCCAGCTGGCCTGCGAGCGGGTGCGCGCTGAGGGCCGCGAAGCGCAGTTTTACGCCATGCGCCTGCCTCACGGCGAACAGTTCGATGAAGCCGACGCGCAGCGGGCGCTGGACTTTATCTGCCCCGACGTGCGGCTGACGGTGAACATCAAGCCCGCCACCGACGCGCTGGAAGCGGCCTGCGAGGCGGCGCTGCGGGAGGCCGGCGCGGGGCACGGCGACCCCATCGGTGACTTTACCAAGGGCAACATCAAGGCCCGGCAGCGGATGATTGCCCAGTACGCGGTGGCCGGGCAGCTCGGTCTGCTGGTGGTGGGCACCGACCACGCCGCCGAGGCCATCACCGGATTTTTTACCAAGTTTGGGGACGGTGCCGCTGACCTGATGCCGCTAAACGGCCTGAACAAGCGCCAGGGCGCGGCGCTGCTGCGCGAGCTGGGCGCGCCCGCTTCTACCTGGGAAAAGGTGCCCACCGCCGACCTGGAAGAGAACCGCCCCGCCCTGCCCGACGAAGAAGCCCTGGGCCTGCGCTACCGCGACATTGACGATTACCTGGAAGGCAAGGTGGTGGCCGCCGAGGTGGCCGCCAAATTGGAAGGGTACTTTCGCCGCTCGGCGCACAAGCGCACCACTCCGGCGGTGCCGCAGCGAACGGCGCAGTAAGCCCTGACTGTGCTTCCCTGACGGTACTTGCCTGACCGTGCCTGGCAGTACCGCTGCAAGTCACCAGCGAACCTTCACCGTCTTCTGGCCCAGCGCCGCCGCGCTGGGGGCAGGCTAAACCCATGTCCCAGCACCAACCGCCCGCCCCCGCTGACTTTGCCGGCCTCCGCGCCCTCTTTATCAACTGCTCGCTGAACCGCGATTCGGCGCAGTCGCACACCGGCAGCCTGATGAGCGCCGTGTCCGGCCTGATGGAGCGGGCCGGCGCGCAGGTGGACACCGTGTCGCTGCTGGACTACGCCCTGCCGCCCGGCGTCTACCCCGACATGCGCGAGTACGGCTGGGCCGAGGACGCCTGGCCCGAGCAGCTGTGGCCCAAAGTTGAGGCGGCCGACATTCTGGTGATCGGCACGCCAATTTGGCTGGGCGAGGAGTCCTCGGTGTGCCGGGTGCTGATTGAGCGGCTGTACGCGATGTCAGGCGAGCTGAACGAAAAGGGACAGAGCGTGTTTTACGGCAAAGTGGGCGGCGCCGTGGTCACCGGCAACGAGGACGGCGTCAAGCACGTTGCCATGTCGCTGACCTTCGCGCTCTCGCACCTGGGCTACACGGTGCCCCCACAGGCCGACTGCGGCTGGCTGGGCGAGATCGGCCCCGGCCCCAGCTACGGCGACCCGCGTGAAGGTGGCCCGCCGGTGGGCTTTGACAACGAGTTCACCCAGCGCAACGCCACCATCATGACCTGGAACCTGCTGCACCTGGCCCGCTTGCTCAAGGAGGCTGGCGGCCTGCCCAGTTACGGCAACGACCGCCGCGCCTGGGAAGCGGGCGAGCGCTTCGGCTTCCGCAATCCCGAGCCGCCGCAGCCGCCGCAGGAGGGTGGCTCGCCCGAGTGACCGCTCCCC
>JAUNHF010000346.1 GCA_030524065.1 Deinococcus sp. | reverse complement strand
AATGCCCGCGAACTCGCCCCGGCGGGCGGCGCGGCGGTCCTCTTCGGCGTCTTCTGCAATCTGATAAGCCTTGATGATGCGGCCCACCAGTGGGTGACGCACCACGTCCACGTCGGTGAACTCGTGCCAGCTGATGCCTTCAATGGGCGACAGCACCCGCTTGGCAATTGCCAGGCCGGAAGTGACGTGGCGCGGCAGGTCAATTTGGGTCACGTCGCCGGTCACGACCACCTTGGAGCTAAAGCCCATGCGGGTCAGGAACATTTTCATCTGTTCGCCGGTGGTGTTCTGCGCTTCGTCCAGAATCACAAAAGCGTCATTGAGGGTGCGGCCACGCATAAAGGCCAGCGGAGCCACCTCAATCACGCCGCTTTGCAGGTACGACTCGAACTTTTCCTGGTCCAGCATGTCGTACAGGGCGTCGTACAATGGGCGCAGGTAGGGATCAATCTTGGCCTGAAGGTCGCCGGGGAGGAAGCCCAGGCGTTCGCCTGCTTCTACGGCTGGGCGGGTCAGAATGATGCGCTTGACCTTTTTGGTCTTGAGCGCCTGCACGGCCATCGCCACCGCCAGGTAGGTCTTGCCGGTGCCGGCTGGACCCACCCCAAAGACGATGTCGCTGCTCTCAATCTTTTCGAGGTACTCCTTCTGGCTGGGCGTCTTGGGCTTGAGGCCACGCGGCAGGCTCAGCCCCTTCACTTCGGTCTCGGCGGCCAGCGAGCGGCCTTCTCCGCTCAGGCGGGCGCTGCGGCGCAGATGGTCCGGGGTCAGCTCACCGCCCCGGCGCACCACGTCCAGGGCGTCACGGACCATGCGCTCGGCCACCTCGACCTCAGCGGGGGTGCCACTGATCTGCACCGTGCCGCCCCGCGCCCGGATCTGGGCAGGCGACAGCTGCCGCATCAGCCGCAGGTTTTCGTCGCCAGTGCCCAGCAGGGCCAGGGCTTCCTCGCGGTGCTCCAAGTCAATCTGGAGGGTGATCGGTTCGGCGGGAGCGCTGCTCTGGGGCTGCGCCGCAGCAGATTCAGGCCCGGTCAAAAGAGGTCCTGAGCGCGTGCGGGCAGGGAAAGGGAAAACGCAGTTGACATTGAACTCTAGTCTAGGCCACAGGCGGGGCGCTGTCACGGCCGGGCGCACTTTCTGCGGCGTTAAGCTTTGCGCTGGCCTGCCCGGTTGCCCCGGTCCGTGCTCTAGTCTGTGGGGGATGAAACTTGCGATTGTTGGAGCCACCGGAGCCGTGGGGCATGAGCTGCTGAAAGTGCTGGAAGGCAGCCGCCTGCCCATTGATGAGCTGCAACTGTACGCCAGCCCCCGCTCGGCCGGCACGCAGCTGCCGTTCCGTGGAGAATCCCTTACCGTGCAGGCCATGCCCGAAGGAGCCATTCCCGCCGACGTGATTCTGGCTTCGGCAGGCGGCTCTATCAGTCTGGAGATGGCCCCCAAGTGGGTGGCGGGCGGCTCGCTGGTCATTGATAACTCCAGTGCTTTTCGCTACGACGCGGACGTGCCGCTGGTGGTGCCGGAGGTCAACGGCCAAGCGGCGCTGACGCACCAGGGCATCATCGCCAATCCCAACTGCACCACGGCCATTGCGGCGGTGGCGGTGTATCCCATCCACCAGCGCTACGGCGTGAAGCGGATGATTGTCAGCACCTATCAGGCGACTTCGGGCGCCGGGCAAAAGGGCATTGAGGAATTGCAGGAACAGACCCGCCAGGAGCTGGCCGGTGAGAGCTACGCGCCCGCCGCGTTCGCGCACCCCATTGCTTTTAACGTGATTCCGCACATCGACACCTTCCAGGACAACGGCTACACCAAAGAAGAGATGAAAGTGGTCTGGGAAACCCGCAAGATTTTTGGGGACGAGTCGCTGCAGGTGAGCTGCACGGCGGTGCGGATTCCGACCTTCCGCACGCACGCCGAGGCGATCACGCTGGAGCTGGAGCGCCCCGCCACCCCGCAGGAGGTGCGCCAGCTGCGGGCCGCCGCGCCCGGGGTAGAGGTGCGTGACGACGTGGCTGGCAAGGTGTACCCCATGC
>JAUNHF010000345.1 GCA_030524065.1 Deinococcus sp. | reverse complement strand
AGTGCGCGGCGGCGGGGCGGACGCGGGGCGGTGTATGCAGCCCCGGCTGCTCTAGGGCATTTGACAGAAAAAGCGTAGCGTTTCTGTCCGAGCGGAGCGAGTGAATTTCGATGAGCAGGGTGGAGAATGGAGCGGGTGGCGGCGTTCTTCCGACGCACGCGTAATTCGGAGAACTGCTCTAGACTCCCAGCCATGCTGGTTTATCTGTTGCCCGGTACGTTCGACACCCGCGAGGCCCACCTCGACCTGCTCTGGGAGGCGGGCGCGACGGGGCTGGAGGAGCGCGGCCCCCACATCCGCGTGTATTTCGACGAGCGCGTGGACCTGCCTGCCGAGGTTCAGGACGGCGAGTGGCACGAAGAAGCCGAGCAGGACTGGCAGGCCGAATTCAAGAAGAACCTGAAACCCGTGCAGGCGGGCAAAATTACCATCGTCGCCCCCTGGCAGCGAGAAGAAGTGCCTGCCGGACAGTTGCCGCTGGTCATCGAACCCGGCATGGCCTTCGGCACGGGCCACCACGCGACTACCCGCATGGCGGTAGAGGCGCTGGGCGACCTTGACCTGGGCGGTAAGCGCGTGCTGGACGTGGGCACGGGCAGCGGCGTGCTGGCGATGGCGGCGGCGAAACTGGGCGCGGCCTACACGCTGGGCGTGGACATTGACCCCATCACCATCCCGATTGCGCGGGACAATGCGCGGGACAACGGGCTGACTTCCGGTATCCGTTTCGAGGAAGGCACGCTGGGCTTAGAGGACGACGCTGAGCTGTTCGGTGAGCCTTACGACGTGCTGGTGGCGAACCTCTACGCCGAGCTGCACGACCTGCTGGCAGGCGAATACGCCGCGCAAATGGTCGCGGGAGCGCCCCTCATCCTGACCGGAATTCTGACGAGCAAGCTGGAACTGGTGCAGGCCGCCTTGGACCGCGAAGGCTTTGAGGACGTGCAGGTGCGAACCGACGGCGAATGGGCGCTGGTCACGGCCCGCCGGGAACACTGAGCCGTGCGCCGCCTTCAGGTGAGCGAGATTGCCCCGGAAATGCGCCTGGGGCCGCAGGAAACCCGGCACGTGCAGGTGCTGCGGCTGCGCCCCGGTGAGCGGCTTCAGGTCTTCGACGGGCGCGGGGCCGAGGCCGTCGCCGTGCTGAGCGAACTGGGCGCGGGCCACGCCCTGCTGCATCTGGACACGGCCGCCGAGGCCCACTCACGCGGGGCCGAGTACCCGCAGCCCGTCACCCTGGCAATCGCTCTGCTCAAGGGCGATAAACTGGCCGACGTGGTGCGGGCCGCCACCGAACTAGGCGTTTCAAGCATTCAACTGCTCATCACCCAGCACGCCGAAGCCCGAGACATCGGGGCGCAAAAGCTGGTGCGGCTGCGGCGCATCGCCTCCGAGGCCGCCCGCCAGTCCGAACGCCGGGTGGTGCCCGAGGTGCTGGAACCGCTGCCGCTGGGCCAGTTGACCTGGGAAGGACGGTGCTTACTGGCCCATCCCGGTAGCGCCGCGAGAGTAACTGATCTGCTGGACTGGCAGACCCCCCTGACACTCCTCAGCGGGCCGGAAGGCGGCTTTTCGGAAGCGGAAGTGGCCCTGCTCCGCGAACGCGGTGCCGAAGCTATTACGTTGGGGCCACGCATCCTGCGGGCAGAAACGGCTCCACTGGCCCTGCTGGGAGCGATAGCGGCGACAGGGGTGTAGGAGAGGGTGGAGAGCGGAGAGCAGAGAGTATTGCCGTCCGTTCAATCACCGCCCCCCAAGAAACAGTGAAACGCAGAATTCAGGGGGCCGTCGGGCGCAAAGCGCACGGGCCGCACACGAATAGAGAAACAGCAGCGTCTAGGCCCCGTGCACCCGAGAAACACCGCCCGGCCAGCGAACTCACCGCCATGTGCACAGCGCCAGCGTAAAGCCCCTGTCCCCTCTGCTTCGCAGCTTTGCAAGTCTGGGGAGAGGGGTTTGGGGTTGGGGCCAAAAGCTCAAGCTGAAGCTCTCACCAAAACAAAAACCGCCCCCCGCATCACCAGGGAGCGGCAGGCGGAAGAACC
>JAUNHF010000344.1 GCA_030524065.1 Deinococcus sp. | reverse complement strand
AGGCTGATCTGGTCGTCACCCTGCTCGCCGCCGGGCTGACCGGTCACGTCCTCGGCCCTCGCGGGGTGTCCTGGGCATTCCGGGGCATGGTCGAAGCCGCTCAGCAGGCTCCAGTCGTGGGCAAGCTGATTCCTGACGCCCCGCCCGACGAGCCGCCCGCCACGTCGCCAGACCCATCCACGGAGGCCAAAGATGCCTGACTTCTCTGCACTCGCTGCCCGCTGGAACGCGATTTACAACGGCACGGTGATTTCTGACGACCATCTCGGCTACCTGGTCATGAGCGTTGAGCGCATCCTGATCGCCTGGTGTGCCGTACTGCTGCTGCGTTCGCTTGCCCGGTACATCTCTGCGGCCCTGCCCGAACCACACACCGTGGACAACGCCGCTTACTGGCTGCGCTGGTGGCTCTGGCTCCGGCTGCGCGAATTCCCGCTGCTCAAGCTGGGCGCGGTGGGCGTGGCGGTGCTGCTGCTGCTCCAGATTCCAGCAGGTGCAGGCGGTGCACTCTCCGACGCCACGCTCTACCTGATGCTGATTTATCCGGCATGGATTGCCGCGCTGGTGGGCATGACCCAACTGCTCAACCACCTCACACGCAAGATCACGCACCCCGAAGACTGAAAAACCCTCGCTCTGAGCGCACCCCCACGACGTGGACGGGTGCGCTCGCCTATTGGAGGCTCCTATGACATTTTTCCCTGTTCTCAACTCACCCACGACGGCGTACAGCGTTCAACCCGGCTGCGGCTTCCTCGACCCCCGCTATTACGCCAGTGAGCGGGCCGTCCACCCGGCGGTGGATTTCAATGCGGTCACTGGGGCGGACACCGATTTGGGCGACCCGGTCTACGCGGCGGACGACGGCGTGGTCATTGACGTGGCGTGGGGGTCGTACATCGGTGGCATTATCGAAATCCTGCACGACGACGGCTCCATCAGTGGGTACTGGCACGAGCGGGATATTCACGTCCGTAAAGGCCAGCGGGTCAAGGCTGGGGACATGATTGGGCAGATGGGCAAAGGTGCCCTGCTGGACATGAAGGCGCACTGCCACTTCTACGTGAAGAAGGCCGGTGTCCAATTGCCCAGCGACTACTGGGTCAGCAAATTTATCTCCGACCGGGGACGAGCCGAAGCCTTCGTGCGGGAGAACTATCACGAGCCGCTCGGCTGGCTGACCGCACGCGGGGCAAGCAAACGCCTCAGCGATTTGCAGGCTCTGCGGAACGACCCCACGCGGGTGCTGGTTTTCCGAGCCGATCAGCCTACCGAGATAACGGGGCAACTGTCGCCCTTCCCCGATTACGGCGTCACTCTGGATGGACGCGGTTCGACGGTTCGCCTGTATCTGAATCCCAAGCCACAGCCCACGGACATCCCAGTTACACCACCCACTGGCAACTGACGCACCTCTTCCCGGTCCGCTCACACCTCCACAGGTGTGTCCTAATTCGCCCAGGCCAGTCTCTACACTGGCTGGCCGTTTTCGTCCCCGGAGGACGCCGTGAAAAAGTCGATTCTCCCCATGCTCACCGCCGCGCTCGCCCTCGGCACTGTCAACGCTCCGCAAACTGACGTGCTCGGCAAGTGGGCCGACAAACACCTGCCTCAGCTCATCTCCAACACCAAGGACCTGATGCAGCCGCCCTTCACAATGGCCGAGCTGGAACGCCTCGCCATGCACGCGGTGACAGCAGCTCAGGACCTCAAGGGCGTGTTCGCGGGCAAGCAACGCGCCAAGATTGCCCAAGCCGTGCTGTCCTTTGCGGTGCAGGAAATCTGCCCGGACAGCCTCGAAGCCTGGGTGGTGCCGCTGGTCGAAGGCGACGGCGTGGCCGCGCTGATCGAGTCGGCCTTCCTGAAGCTGTTCCCTGAAAAGGCCCCGGCCCCCGCTACTGCGCCCGTCGTGGATGCGCCCGAAGTCGCCCCTGGTGGTGTCCAGTGAAGCGCGGGTTTGTGTCCGTGTTCGCCCTGGCGGCGCTGCTGCTCGGCTCCTGTGCGCCGTCGGTCATGCACCCCAACGTGCCGCCCGCCGTGCCACAGGCCA
>JAUNHF010000343.1 GCA_030524065.1 Deinococcus sp. | reverse complement strand
TGCGATCGGCATTGTGGTGGATGATTCGATCGTGGTGGCCGAGAACGTGCAGCGTTACCGCGACATGGGTTACGACCGCCTGCGGGCCGTGCTGCTGGGCGGCTCGGAAGTGTTCTCGGCAGTCACGGCGGCCAGCTTCGCGCTGCTGGCGGTGCTGGTGCCCCTGAGTCTGATGCCGGGGCTGCTGGGTCAGTTTTTCAGCCAGTTCGGCCTGGGTCTCTCGGCCGCCATCCTGATGAGCTGGCTGGAAAGTTTGCTGTTTCTCACCGTCCGCATGGCCTATACCCGCGACCGTGAGCCGCTGGGCTGGGCCGGGGTGCCCGCAGTGCTGGGCGGATTTCCGGCGCTGCTCGGTCAGTCGCTGGCCGGCGTCAGAACCGGGCGTGGGGTGCTGGCGCTGCTGCTGGCGGGCGCCGCCACCTGGTTGCTGGCCGAGTGGGTGGCCCGGCAGCAGGGCTACGCGCTGGACCGCTGGGCACTGGTGGCCCTTTCGCTGCTGGCACCGCTGACCCTGGCCTTGTTTCGTTATGTCACGGCCGCGCTGCTGGGGCTGCTTGAAGCCCTGACCGGCACGCTGCACCGCGCCACCGAGCGGGTGGTGTCGGCCGTGGCACGGGCCTACGCCGCTTCGGTGCGCTCATTGCTGCACCGGCCCTGGGTGGCGCTGCTGGTAGCGGGCCTGTTCCTGCTGAGTGCCCCGCTGGCGCTGCGTACCTTGGGCTTCAGCTTTGTGCCGCAGAGTGATTCGGGCCTGATGACCGTCTCGGTCGAGCTGCCACGCGGCACTGCGCTGGACACCACCGACGCCCTGACCGCGCAGGTTGAGCAGCGGCTGCTGAGCAAGTCTGAAGTGACGCTGGTGCAGGCCGATGTGGGGTCCGGCGGCCCGCTGGCCGGCGCCCGCACCAACGAAGCGAGCCTGACCGTCAACCTCATTCCCAAAGAGCAGCGCCCCGGCGTGCAGGAGCTGATCGAGGCTTACCGCGCCGAGCTGGCCCCGCTGGCAAAGCAGGTGCCCGGCGCAGAAATCCGGGTGACATCGGTAGAAGCTGGCCCGGCCGACAGCAGCGATATCAGCCTGGCGCTGGCGGCACCGACCCAGGCCCTGCTGCGCGAACGCCACACCGAAGTGCTGCGGGTGCTGCGCGCTGACCCCAATGTGCAGAGCGTGACCAGCAGCCTGAGCGACACCCGCCAGGAGCGCGTCTTCGTGCCCGACCCGGCCCGCCTGAGCGGCACCGGCCTGACCGTGCGCGACGTGGCGACCGCCCTGCGTACCTACAACGAGGGCAGCGTGGCAGGTCAGCTGCGCGAGGGCGATACCGGGGTCAATATTGTGGTGCGGCTGGACCCGGCCCGCATTCCCACCGAGCAGGCCCTGCTGGGGCAGACCATCTACGCGCCGGCCCTGCGCACCGAAGTGCCGCTGGGATCGCTGGGAGAATTCGGCATTGCCGAGGCGCCGGCCACGCTCTCGCGGCTCAACAAGGCCTTTACCGCCACGCTGGAGATAGACCTGGTACCGGGCGGCCCCAATGCCTTCGCCTACGGCAAGGAGCTGACCGATCAGGTGGCGGCCGCCGGCCTGCTGAAAGACAACGTGACCCTGGGCAACGCCAGTTCGTTTGGCAGCGCGGGCCTCACCGAAGACCTGGTGTTTTATGGCCCGGTCCTGATCGTGATGGCCTCGCTGCTCACCTAC
Source organism: Deinococcus sp. (assembly GCA_030524065.1). Lineage (GTDB taxonomy): Bacteria > Deinococcota > Deinococci > Deinococcales > Deinococcaceae > Deinococcus. Next base: position 355 of record JAUNHF010000343.1, on the reverse strand, counting down.
CTGGTGCTGGGCAGCCAGTTCAACTCGTTCCGTTATCCGCTGTATCTGCTGTTGCCGGTGCCGCTGGCGCTGGTGGGCGGGCTGTGGTCACTGCACCTGTTTGGCACTGACCTGGACGTGATTACCATGATCGGCATGGTGATTCTGCTGGGCCTGAGCACCAAGAACTCCATCCTGTACCTGGAATTCGTGACCGAACGCCTGCGCTCGCAGCCTCTGCGCGAGGCCCTGATCGAAGCGGCGGAGCTGCGCTTCAGGCCCATCATCATGACCACCCTGACGGTGCTGGTCATCAGTGTCCCGCTGATTCTGGGCCAGGGCGAGGGCGCCGAATTCCGCCGGGGTCTGGGCATCG
>JAUNHF010000342.1 GCA_030524065.1 Deinococcus sp. | reverse complement strand
GCGTCATCAGCGGCGGCAAGCGGCAGGCCGTGACCCGCTGCGACATTTTTGCCGTGACTGAAAGCGGCGAGAAACTGGTCGCCACGGCGCTGGGCACCATCGTGAAGTCGGACGCCGCCCCGGTGAAGGGCGCGGAGATTCTGGCGGAGAGCGAATGACCCAGCCTTTCGACCTGACCGCTGCACGCTCTTTGCTGGAACACGCCGCGCAGAGCAGCGAATTTACCAGCTTTATGGGCACGCGGCTGCGGCACCTGGAAGCCGGGCAGGTCGAAATCGAGATTGACCTCAGGCCGCCGCTGACCCAGCACCACGGCTACGCGCATGGCGCGGTGGTGGGCTATCTGGCCGATACCGCCAGTGCCTGGGCCGCCGCCACCCTGGCCGGAGACGTGGTCACCGCCGAGTACAAGCTCAATCTGCTGGCCCCAGCACGCGGCGAACTGCTCTGGGCGCGGGCCGAGGTGCTCCGCAGCGGGCGTTCTCATCTCATCGTCAGGGCGGACGTTTTTGCTCGCTCGGGTGGCTTGGACAGTTATGTGGGGGCCTGCCTCTCCACCATTGTCCCGGTCAGAAAAAAACAGTCTCCGGCTTAAACCGTTTTCGTAGAAAAGTCTTCGTCAGCCGCCAGCGGCTCTTATCAGGAGGAACCCCTATGACCATGTTCGGTACTACGCCCCGAACCCAGGAACTGCGTCAGCGCCTGCTGAAGTTCATGGACGACTACATCTACCCCAACGAGGCCGAGTTTCTGCGTCAGGTGGAAGCAGGCGACCGCTGGCAGCACGTTGAGCTTCTCGACGAACTCAAGCCCAAGGCGCGGGCCGAGGGGCTGTGGAACCTCTTTTTGCCGCCAGCGAGCGACCCCAAGGGCGAGTTCGGGCCGGGCCTGACCAACCTGGAATACACGGGCTTGTGCGAAATCATGGGCCGGGTCTGGTGGGCTCCCGAAGTCTTCAACTGCAGCGCGCCCGACACCGGCAACATGGAAGTGCTGGCCCGCTACGGCACGCCCGAGCAGCAAGAGACCTGGCTGCGTCCCCTGCTGGAGGGCGAAATCCGCTCCGGCTTTTCCATGACCGAGCCGCAGGTGGCTTCCAGCGACGCGACCAACATCGAATCCAGCATCGTTCGTGACGGTGACGAATACGTCATCAACGGGCGCAAGTGGTGGACGAGCGGCGCAGGCGACCCCCGCTGCCAAGTTCTGATTTTCATGGGCAAGACCGACCCGCAGGCCGACCGTCACCGCCAGCAGTCCATGATTCTGGTGCCGATGGACGCGCCCGGCGTGACCAAGGACCGGATGCTGCACGTGTTCGGCTACGACGACGCCCCGCACGGACATGCCCAGATGACCTTCGAGAACGTGCGCGTGCCTGCCAGCAACATGCTGCTGGGCGAGGGACGCGGTTTCGAGATTGCCCAGGGACGTCTGGGGCCAGGACGCATTCACCACTGCATGCGCCTGATTGGAAGTGCCGAGCGTGCCCTGGAACTCATGATTGGGCGCAGCGCCCGCCGGGTGGCCTTCGGCAAACCGCTGGCGGCGCACCAGCACACCCGCGAGATGATTGCCCAGAGCCGCATGGAAATCGACCAAGCCCGGCTGCTGACCATGCAGGCCGCCTACATGATGGACACGGTCGGCAACAAGGCTGCCAAGGGCGAAATCGCCGCCATCAAGGTGGTGGCCCCCAACGTGGCCCTGCGCGTCATCGACCGCGCCATTCAGGTCTACGGCGGTGAAGGTGTGTGCCAGGACACGCCGCTTGCCGTGATGTACGCCCACGCCCGCACCCTGCGCCTCGCCGACGGCCCCGACATCGTCCATACCGAAACCGTCGCCAAGGAAGAACTGCGCCGCCAGGGCGTAGACCTGCGGGCGGGCCGCCAAAAGTAAGCAGGTCGCAGTTCATCTTTGGATGAACCGAGCAAAAAAAGCACGCCCAACCGGGAATAAAGCGTTTTCGGCTCCGTTCCGAACATGCGAAATGCTAGGTTCGGCGTGCCTCATTCCCCGGAGGAAAGGCAGATGCAGATTGAAAATAAAGTCATCGTGGTGACGGGCGGCGCG
>JAUNHF010000341.1 GCA_030524065.1 Deinococcus sp. | reverse complement strand
AGGCCGGAGGTTTCGCGGTCCAGCCGGTGCGGGGGCCCCAGTCCCGGCTCGCCCGTCTGGCCCTGCCAGTAGCTCACCACGTCCGGGACGCGGCTGCTGCCGTGCGACCGCACCGGATGGGTCAGCCACAGCGCCGGCTTGTGCAGGGCATAAAAGTCGGGGTGTTCCAGCACCAGCTGGGGGCGCCCGGCCAGAAGGGATTCAACCCCCACGGGTAAAACGCTGCTCGGCACCCAAGCGGCGCACCATGCCGCGCACCACGGCCCCCGCATGCTGGGCCACCTGCGGGAAAAAACTGCGGTAGTCCACTTTGGCGTCATGGTCGGCGGTGTCACTGATGGCGCGGATCACCACGAACGGCACCCCGGCCGAGGCACATACCTGGGCCACCGCCGCGCCTTCCATCTCGGCGCAGTGGGCACCCAATTCGTGCAAGCGTGCCGAGCCTTCAGCCGAGGCGACAAACTGATCCCCGCTGGCGATCCGGCCTTCATAGACCTGCACCGCGCTGAGCGTGCCAGCCACGGTCAGCGCCAGGTCACGCAGATGCATGTCGGCAGCCCAGCTGGCCGGCTCACCGGGAAGAGTGCCGAGGTCATAGCCAAGTGGCGTTACGTCCACATCGTGCTGAATCAGGTCGGTGCTGACCACCAGATCGCCCACTTTCATGGCCGGATGCACGCCGCCGGCCACGCCGGTAAAAATCACACTGCTCGCGCCGCGCAGCAGCAGCACGGTGGCGGTCTTGGCCGCGTTCACCTTGCCGATACCGCCCTGGGTCAGCAGCACCGGCACCCCTTCAAGCAGGCCCTGATACAGGGTCACACCCAGCACCGTTTCCTCGGTACGTTCTTGCAGCAGGTCCCGCAACAGGCCGATCTCTTCGTCCATGGCGCCAATAATCGCTATCATGCGCCCCAGTGTACCTGCCCGCTTGGCCGAGGGCCGCGCCCGGCCCGTATGATGGGGTATGGATTCAGATTTGCCCGCTCCACACCGCTTTGATGCCCTGACCGCCGACACGGTGCGCCACCCGGTCAGCCTGAAGTGGAACACCTACCCGCCCGAGGCCCTGGCGCTGTGGATCGCGGATATGGACCTGCCGGTATCGGAAGACCTGCGCCGCGCCCTGACCGAGCGCCTGGGCATGCCCCTGGGCTACAGCGACGTGCACAGCGCCGCCGTTCCGCTCAAGGCCCTGCTGATTCGCCAGCTGGAGCAGCAGGGCGTCAGCGGGCTGAGCGGCGACCACATTCGGCTGTTGCCCGCCGTGGTGCCGGGTCTGTACGCCGCCGTGGCCGCCTTTACCGCGCCGGGCGAAAGCGTGGTGGCCCTGACCCCCACTTACCCGCCGTTTCACATGGCAGTGCAGACCCAGGGCCGGGTGTGGCGCAGTGCCCCGCTGCGTGATGACGGCCAAAGCTGGCAGATAGACTGGGAAGCCCTGGAAGCGGCCATCACGCCACACACCCGGCTGCTGCTGCTGTGCCATCCCCACAACCCCAGCGGGCGGGTGTGGACACTGGATGAACTGACGCGCCTGGCAGCCGTGGCCGAGCGTCACGACCTGACCGTCTGCTCGGATGAGCTGCATGCCGACCTGCGCTACCCCGGCGCGCCAGAATTCCGGTCCTTTGCGTCGCTGCCAGCGGCCGAGGGGCGCACCGTGGTGCTGACCGGCCCCGGCAAGAGTTACAACATCGCGGGTATCGGCTGCGGGGCCATGATCAGCCGCAATCCGCAGCTGCTGGCGCAGGTGCAGGCGGCGGTGGGCGGGCTGCTGGGCCAGCCCCACGCCTTTAATGTCAGTGCCTGGGAGCTGGCGCTGACCCACGCGCAGCCCTGGCTGGCCGAGGTGCTGGACTACCTGGCGGGCAACCGCGAGATGATCCGCGAGTGGGCCAGCGGCGAACCCCTGGTGCGCTTCCATACCCCCGAAGCCACTTATCTGGCCTGGCTGGACCTGCGGGCCCACCCCCAGGCCCACCGGATGCAAAGCTACCTGATAGAGCAGGGCGTGGCCCTCAACGACGGGGCCACCTTTACCGTGCCGGAAGAAGCCGGGCAATACCAGGGGTTCGTACGGCTGAACTTCGCC
>JAUNHF010000340.1:1383-2106 GCA_030524065.1 Deinococcus sp. | reverse complement strand
CGCAGCCCGCGAGGAGCTCAGCCGTCACTTCGGGACGGCCTCCCCCCTTCACGTCCCGGGCAGTGACGTCCGGGATCAGGCCGGAGCACCCTGGTCCACCGCCCTGGAACCGATCACGCTCCATCCGGTCCGGCGGGGCCGGGTGTCGGCGCCGGTCAGTCCAGGCATTCCCGAACCCAGTCCGGAGGTCGGGGCGCAGCTGGCCCAGGCGTTCCGGGCTGGGCAGCAGCGGCAGCAGGCACTTCTCGACCTCTTCACCGAGGGCACGCTGAATCTGGATCACGTTGCTCTCCCCGACGACCTGTTGCCGGACGTACTGGCCTGGATTTCCGAAGGGTTCAAAGCGGCCCAGGAGCAGGAGGCCGGGCTTTCGGACGGCGTCGCCCAGGTGGCCGGTCCCCTCGGCCACCGCGCTGAAGTCGTCCTGACCCGGCAACCGGCGACACTCCGGCTGCACTCGGGACGCCTGGTTCACATTGAGCGCGGCGCGCGGGTCGTTCTCTCGTGAGTGGAGTTCCAGCCGCGTTCACCGCCGCCGTCCGGCGTCTGCTGGAGTGGGGCCTGCTGACCCCGTCCACGGAGGGCTGGGCGGAAACTTACGTCTGGCGCACCGAGCTGCGCGCCTTCTTCACCCGGGTAGCTGGCCTTGAGGTCCAGTCAGATCAGGAGGTGCTCCGCCTGGTCTTTCCCCCGCCGTTCCCAGAAAGTGGACGGCTGTGGAGC
>JAUNHF010000340.1:0-1373 GCA_030524065.1 Deinococcus sp. | reverse complement strand
GGGTCCGCTCGCCCCGGGCCGCGGCCCTGGTGGTCTGGTTGCTGTGGTACCACGAGTATCTGGGCATGCGCCTGGGCGAGGTGCGTCAGTTCACTCTGGCGGAACTGGCCGACGCCATTACCAGAAATCCGCGTGCAGCCGGCCTGGATTTCGCGCAGGCCCCAGACCGCCGGGCCATGATCCAGGCGGTGCGTGCCCTGGAAGATGTAGGCGCGCTCAGGGTACTGGACGTGGAGGCCGGCGACTGGGAGCAGGGCGTGGGCCGGGGCGGGGCGCTCCTGGAGTTCACGCCGGCGGCACCTTACCTGATTTCGGCGGTGCGGCTGCGGCCCGCATCCCCGGCCCAGCGGGCCGTACGGGCCCTGCTGACCGGCCCCGCCCTGACGCGCGCCCAGGATCCGGAAGCGTTCGCCGCCCTGGAAACTCCCGAAGTCGAAGAAGCGGTCCGGTCCCTAGGCTGGGCGCTGGAACGTCAAAGCACATACGCCCTGCTGCGCCGTGAAGGGCATCCGTCCGGCTTTGCTGCGCGCTGGGAGCCGGCCCGCAGCACCGAAGGTGCCGTGGCTCTGCTTCTGCTGGAGGCGCTGCGGGCCGAGGTGCGGAGCGGACAGACGGTGCCGGCCGAGAACGGGCGGCTGACGGTCTCGCGTAACCGGCTCTATACCCTGCTCAGCGATGTCCGGGACCGCCACCGCGTCCACTGGGGCGAAAAGGGCAAGGTCGGCTCCGAAAAACTGCTGGACGCGGCGCTGGCCCTGTGGCGCGAATGGGGCGGCGTTGCACAGGAGGACGGAATGTTCGTGACCCTGGAACCGCACCTGTCACGTTTCGGAGCCGGCTACGGAGATAGGGGAAGCCTGGCCACGCCTTCCCGTCACCATCCGGATGGATGGGAGGAGAGTCGTCTCCTGATCTAATCACCTCATTTTTGAGGCGATTGAGTGCTAGAATCACCTCATGACATGGACGCGGTATATCCATCAGGCGGAAGGCTGGCCGAATCTGGCCTGGGAAGCGTCTGCCCTGGCTGCCAGGCTGGCCGACCTGCATTTCCGGCGGGGTCGCCTGCTCACAGAGGTGGCCGTGCTGGGTCTGGAGCAGCAGCAGGAACGTCTCGTCAGTACCCTGGTCCAGGAAGTCACGCGTTCCGGGCAAATCGAAGGGGAGACATTGGACCCCCTGCAGGTCCGCTCCTCGCTGGCCCGCCGCCTGGGCCTGGACGCCGCCGGACTCCCCGAACCCAGCCGCCATGTCGAGGGCATGGTCGAACTGATGCTGGACGCGACCCAGAACGCTCACCAGCCTGTCACTGCCGCCAGACTGTTCGGATGGCAGGCCTCGCTGTTTCCCACCGGATACAGCGGTCTGCATCC
>JAUNHF010000339.1 GCA_030524065.1 Deinococcus sp. | reverse complement strand
TCTGCCTGCGGACGGCGGCGAGCGGCGAGGACGGCACCCACCTCTACCGCGACCCCGCCCTCATCGGGCACGTCTACGCCGGGCCGTATCTGGCCCACTCGCCCGAGTTCGCCTTCGTGCTGGAGGACAGGCAAGGGGTGTGCGGCTACGTGCTGGGCGTGCTGGATTCGCGGGCCTTTGCCCAGACGCTGGAGCGCGAGTGGTGGCCTGCGCTCCGGGCAAAATATCCCAACCCGCAGACTCCACCGACAGAGCGGACCCCCGACGAACGCGCCGCTTTTCTCATTCACCAGCCCGAACAGTACGCCGACCCGCTGCTCCGCGACTTTCCCTCGCACCTGCACATCGACCTGCTGCCCAGGGGCCAGGGTGGAGGAAACGGCAGGCGGCTGATGGAGACGTTGCTGGACGCTTTGCGGCAGGCCGGTTCGCCCGGTGTTCATCTCGGCGTGGGCGGTCAGAACACGCGGGCACAGGGGTTTTACCGGCATCTGGGTTTCGAGGTACTGCGCCGCTGGGAAGGGGGCGGGGCGCTGATGGGCTATCGCCTTTCTACCAGCGCCGAAGCGTAGCTGCTCAGGCTCCCGGCGAACGCAGGTGCAGGGTATTGCCCCAGGGGTCGCGCAGCCGCAGCGTGTCGCCCAGGTCTTCGATTCCGGCGCGGCCCCGCAGCGGGGTCAGGTCCGGTACGAGGACTTCCACGCTACCCAGTCCGGCGGCGGGGGAGGGGTGGCCCTGGCCCCGGCTGTGCCACTCGTTCAGGCCGAAATGGTGGTGATAGCCGTTCCACGACAGGAACTGTGCGCCGGGCAGCGAGGCGACGAGGTCCAGCCCCAGCGCCCCCTGGTAGAAGCGGGCAGCTTCGGCGGCGTTCCCGACCTTGAGGTGAACATGCCCCAGCGTCAGCCCAGCGGGGGCCTGATAGGGCATTGGGGAAGCTGCCTGAAGCTGTTCGGGCGTCAGTCCTGCCGCCGCCAGCACGCCTCGCGCATCCACCGCCAGCGTGTCCATCTGCACCTGACCGTTCACCCAGCGCCAGTCCTCGCGGGGACGGTCGGCATAGACCTCAATGCCGTTGCCTTCGGGGTCGCTGAGGTAAAAGGCCTCGCTCACCAGATGGTCGCCACTGCCCAGGGGCAGGCCCAGCCGCGCCGCGTGCGCCAGCCAGCGCCCCAGTTCGGCACGTGTAGGCAGCAGGAAAGCCGTGTGGTAGAGCCCTGGTCGGGACGTAGGCGGCGCGGGCAGGTCGGTGGCCCGCAGACGCAGCAGGGGCGTGGCGGCGGTGCCCAGCAGCACACCGTCTGTGCCTTCGCTGAGCACATTCAGGCCCAGCAAGTCGCGGTAGAAGTCACGCAGGCGTAGTAGGTCGCGGGCCAGCAGGGTCACCGGGCCGAGGGCAGGCAAAGCAGAAACGGAGGAAGTGGTCATGGCACCATCCTGACAGCTATGCTTTAAAAAATCAAGTAATTTGCATTCTGGTGCTTTTGTCTCAGCCCTGAGCCGCCGGGCGCTTTTTCGGCGGCTGGCCCAGCGGGGGCAATTCGCGGGCATGGTCGGCAATCAGGCCACCGCCCAGCAGACGCGGCCCGGCGTACAGCACGGCGCTCTGGCCCGGCGCGACGGCGAACTGCGGCTCGGCAAATTCCAGCTCGAAGCCCTCGGCGTCGGTGTGGAGCACCCGCGCCCGCACCGGGGCCGTGCGGTAGCGCACCTGCACTTCCAGTTCGGTAGGCAGGTCGGCGAGGTCAAGCAGATAGTTGGCGTTCGTCGCCTTGAGGCCCGTCCAGAGGCAGTCCTCGTGGTCGCCCACCCACACGGTGTTCGTCGCCGGGTCGAGGTGAACCACGAAGCGCACCAGATGCGACTGGTACAGCCCCAACCCGCGCTTTTGCCCCAGCGTATAAAACTGCGTGCCGAGGTGCTCGCCCACGACCTTGCCGCTGGCGATTTCGCGGATGTAACCTTGAGCCTGAGGCAAATGCTCGGCCACGAAGTCCTGGACCTTACCCGGCACGAAGCAGATGTTCTGGCTTTCCGGCTTCTGCGCGGTCAGGAGTCCCCGTTCGGCGGCGATTTCGCGCACGCGGGGTTTTTCCAGTTCGCCCACCGGAAAGAGGA
>JAUNHF010000338.1 GCA_030524065.1 Deinococcus sp. | reverse complement strand
GTTGTGGGTGTAGCTGCCGCGCACCGCGCCCACGCCAAAGGCCGGATCGTTCTGATAGGGCAGGCGGTAGGTGGCGTACAGATTGGTTTCCTGCGTCCGCGCCTGGCCGTAGTCGGGAATCACCGACTCGCCGGCCGCGAAGCGTTCCAGGTGGCTGGCTTCCAGCAGCAGCTGCGGCGTCGGGGCGGCGGTGGCGCTGACCAGCACTTCGGCGCTGGTGTGCGCCTTGCCGCCAAATGGGTAAAGGTACAGCCGGGCCAGCGGCGCCACCCGGAAGTTGATCCCCCCGACTTTTTCCGTGTAGGCCATACCCACCTGCGAGTAGGTAAAGGGCTCGCGCTTTGCGCCCGAAGCCGCCAGGCCCGCTTTGTTGTAAATGTAGGCCTGACCGTTCAGCGCCGTAAAAGCGTAGCCCCCCGACAGCTCGGAAAGGCCTTTTTCCCGCACCACGCCGGTAAACTGCGGGCCGGTATAGGGGTTGTGCAGCACCTCGGCGCGGCGCACATTGTTCTCAATGCCGAGCAGGTAGGTGGTGTTGTTCATGCGGGTGGACAGCGAGTAGTCCCATAGGTTTTGCTCTGGCCGGTTGGCGACCGTAAAGCGCAGGTCATATTCGGTGGGCAGCGGCAGTCCGCCCAGCCCGATACGCGTGACATTACTCTTGTCATTCAGTTCCAAAATGGGCGACACGCCCCCAAAGCGGCCGAAGTAGTTCTCGGGCACGCCGAAGCGTGGGCTGGGCGGGGCAGTGTTCTCCTGGGCCGCGGCGGCAGGCAGCAGGGCCAGCAAAGGCAGCAGGGCAGTCAGACGCAGGCGGATCATGCCTGCCATTGTGCCGCATCGCTGTGCCAAAAGCCTGACGGGCCAGTCAGCTGGGGGCTGGGGCCGGGGCTCCTTGCCCTGAATTTTGCCACTGCCCTTTCTGTGGCTCTTTTGCGGCGGCGTCTTTTGTGGTTGGGCCGCCTCTGCTACTCTGTTAGCACTCAGACCGAGGGGAAGTCCGGTGAAAATCCGGCGCTGTCGCGCAGCGGTGTGTGCCTCCTTGCTTGCTTAAAGCGGAGCCACGAGCCCGAATGCCTCCTGAGCTGGGCCTGCTCCGCGGGTCCACCCTTCGCCGTCAAAGGGCCAGCCGCCAGAGTTCCTCCGTTTCTCTTTTGCGCTGCAGCCTTTGCTGGAGCCGGTTTTGTCGTGTGCGCCGCCCAGCTGCAAGTCCAGCACCGAAGCCAAAAGAGAGCTGTTTCATGAACCACAAACCTCTGGCCGCCGCCTTGCTGCTCGCCCTGACGGGCGCCGCGCAGGCCACCTCCTACCCGCTCACCGTGACCGACGACCTGGGCCGCAAAGTGGTCCTCAGCAAAGAACCCCTGCGGATCGTGGCGATGCTGCCCTCGCACACCGAGACCCTGGTGGCGATCGGCGCCGGGGGCAAGCTGGTCGGCATTGACGAATACTCCAACTACCCCAAGAACGTGACCGACAAAATCACCAAAGTGGGCAGCGGCTACCAGCCGGACATCGAGAAAATCGTGGCCCTCAAACCCGATCTGGTGCTGGCCGACGAGTCAAGCTCCTCGCGCCTGACCGCCCGGCTGGAAGCGGCGGGCCTGACCGTGTACGGCGGCACCGCGCAGACCTACAACGAAGTGTTCCAGAAAATCGTGGTGCTGGGCCGGTTGACCAACCGCGAAAGCGGCGCCACCCGCCTGGTCAGCTCCATGCGCCGCGACCTGAGCGCCCTGGAACGCACGGTGGTGAACCGGTCCAAAGTCAGCACCTACTACGAGGTGGACCCCGCGCCCTACTCGGTGGGGCCGAACTCCTTTATCGGCACCCTGATCAGCCGCGCCGGCGGGAAAACCATCGTGCCGGCCAGCTTGGGCGACTTTCCCAAGATTGACCCGGAACTGATCGTGAAAAGCAACCCGCAGGTGATGATCGGCCTGAGCGCCGAAGAGGCCCGCCGCCGGCCCGGCTGGCAGAACCTCCAGGCGGTGCGCGGCGGGCACGTGTACAAGCCCACCGCCGAGGAGCGCGACGCCCTGTCCCGCCCCGGCCCCCGGCTGCCGCAGGCCATGCGCGCCCTGATCCGCATGATTCACCCCGAAGCAGTCAAGTGAGAGTA